>JAEZHQ010000438.1 GCA_023416455.1 Pseudomonadota bacterium
GCCCGGGCCGCCGCAGGGCGACGGCGGCGGGCAGGTGGCGGGCCAGCGCCGCGTCCAGCTCCTCGATGCGGATCGGCTTGGGCAGGCATCCGTCCATGCCGGCGTCGAGGCAGGCTTCGGCGGTGCCCGTCACGGCGTCCGCCGACAGCGCCAGGATGGCCCGCCGCGTCCCGCCGCCGGCCTCCGCCTCGGCGATGCGGATCCGCGTGGCGAGCGCGTAGCCGTCCATCCCGGGCATGTGCAGGTCGGTGAGCACCAGCCCGTGGACCTCCGGGCGCAGGCGCCGCAGCGCCTCGGCGCCGTCGGCCGCCATGTCGTTGACGATGCCGAGCCGGGCCAGCACGCGCTCCAGCACGTAGCGATTGGTCGCGTTGTCCTCGACGCACAGGACCACCGCCCCTTGCGCCTCGGCGGCGGCGCGCTCCGGCGCCACCCACTGGCCGGGGAGCCCCGCCCGGGCCGCGGCCCGCGCCGCGTCCGACGGGGCCGTGCAGGCAGGGGCCGGGATCTCGAACCAGAACAGGGACCCCTCCCCCGGCGTGCTGTCCAGGCCGATGCTGCCGCCCATCAGCTCGACCAGCCGCAGGCAGATGGACAGGCCGAGGCCGCTGCCCCCGAAGCGGCGCGCCACCGCGGCGTCGGCCTGGACGAAGGGCCGGAACAGCCGGAGCCGCTGCTCGCCGGTGATGCCGATCCCGGTGTCGGCCACCTCGACGCGCAGCCAGCCCGGGGTGGGCGCGTACAGGCGCACCGACACGCCGCCGTGCCCGGTGAACTTGATGGCGTTCCCCAGCAGGTTGAGGAGGATCTGCCGGACGCGGTTGCCGTCGCCGGCGGCCCAGGCCGGCACCCCCCCCACCTCCACCCACAGGCCGAGCCGCTTCGCCTCCGCCTTGGGGCGCAGCAGCGCCACCGCGCTCTCCACGACGGCGGCGGGGGAGAAGGGGTGGCTCTCCACGCTGAGCTGCCCCGCCTCGATCTTGGAGAAGTCGAGCACGTCGTCGATGATCGACCGCAGGGCGTCGGCGGAGGAACGGATGGTCTGCACCATGCGGCCCTGGTCGGGGTCGAGCGGGGTCTCCGCCAGCAGTTCGGCGATGGTCGCCACCCCGTTCATGGGCGTCCGGATCTCGTGGCTCATGATCGCCAGGAAGGCCGACTGGTGGCGGGCCGCCTGCTCCGCCTCCTCGCGGGTGCGGCGCAGCTCGGTGACGTCGTAGACCCACAGGATCGACGCCTCGCCGACGCCGAAGGTCACCACGCTGAAGGTCAGCAGCAGCGTGCGGATCTCGCCCCCGGGATGCTCCACGTCGACGGCGACGTCCTGGATGTCCATCCCGTTGGCCAGGACCGGCCCGCTCAGCAGCCGTTGCGCCGCCGCCGGAAGCTGCCCGCGGTCAACCCCGAGCAGGCCGAGGATGCGGTCGTTGGCGTAGAGGATCTCGTAAGCCTCGTCGAGGATGAGAACGCCGACCGGGGCGGCGCCCAGCACGGAGAACAGGGCATCGTCGGCGCGCCGCCCCTCCACGCCTCAGGCATCCTTCCGGCCGAGGATGAAGACGGTCGCCGGAACCGCCCCCATCTCCGCCAGGTCGGACAGGCGCGCGACCAGCGCCCGGTCGAGGCGGATGCGGGCGGGCAGGATCACTTGGCCGTCGTTGCCGCGCACGCTGGCCGCCAGGATCATGCCGGGAACGAGGTCGGCCACCCGCGTCTCCACCCGCTCGCTCCGCGGGGCGGCATCGACGGCGGGCGGGGCGGGCGGGGCGGGCGGGGCGGCGGCGGGCGGCGGCTTCTTCGGCCGCTCCGGCCCCCACGGGCTGGGGATGTCGACGCGCCGGTAATCCTCGGGCGGGCGCAGCTCGAAGGGGATCGAGCGCGCCCGGTCCAGGCGGGCGAACAGCGTCTCCCGCGTCACCGGCTTGACCACGTAGGCGTTGACGTCCAGCTCCATGGCCGCCTGCACCAGCCCGTAGTCGCGCCGTCCGGTCAGCATGGCGATGGGCAGGTCCCGCGCCGCCCGGGTGGCGCCGGCGCGGATCCGCTGCGCCACCTCCAGCCCGTTCCCGTCCGGCATGACGAAGTCGAGCAGGGCGATGCCGACCGCCGCCTTCTGCGCGCCCAGCCGCTCGACGGCCTCGCGTCCGGTTCCGGCGACGACCACATCGTAGCGCCGCGACGAGCGGATCACGTTGGCGACGATCGACCGCATGAAGGGGTCGTCGTCGGCGAGAAGCACGACCAGCCGGTCGCTGTCGACGCTCTGCGGGGCGCTCATGGCGGAGACTCTCGTCCTCCAGGCGGGGGGGCGGCACGGCTCCGGGACGGAACGCCCTCCCTTGCCCGTGCAGGTCCTCCCAACGCCGGGCCATGGGCGGCCGATCCGGAGCAACCTGCTTAGGATGAAACCGGACGGCACGCAACTCCACGCGCGGCGGCCCTTCGCGAACTTTAACCTGGGCTTAACCCTCCCGGTCCAGAAACAACCAAAACGCGATCGCGGCCTCGCCGGTCACACGCCGGCCCGCCTACAGGTCGGCATCGGCGCGCAGCGCCCCGTCGAGGTCGAGCCAGGCGCCGAGCACCGGCCCCACCGTCAGGCCGCCGCGCAGGCCAAGGTCGGCCATGGCCGCGGCAAAGCTCTCGTGCAGCTCGGCGAGCAGCCGGGGCGGCAGGCCGTCCGCCGTCTGCAACAGCACGTCGAGCCGCCGCCCGGAGCCGCCGGCGGCCAGCTGGACGGCGCCGAGGCGGGGCAGCCGGATTTGCAGCACCACGTTCACCTCGCTCTCCACCCCCTCCTCCGCCCGCAGGGCGCAGAGCAGCCGGTGCGCCCCGTCCTCGGCCAGGACCGGCAGGCGCAGGACGCGCCAGGCGCGGCCGTCGGCGGTGCGCCGGTGGCTGGGCAGAAGCGCCGCCTCCAGCCGGTCGAGAAGCGCGCCCCCGTCGAGCGCGTCGATCCGCCCGGCGGTGTCGCGGCCGAGCCAGCGG
>JAEZHQ010000480.1 GCA_023416455.1 Pseudomonadota bacterium
CATCGCAGCAAGCTTGGACGATATCCTCATACGAGCCGAAGACGCGATGGCTGAGATAGTTCTGGCGCAAGTACTGCCAGATGTTTTCGACGGGATTGAGTTCCGGGCAATAAGGTGGCAGGTGCAGCAGGCTGAGGTTGTCGGGGACGATCAACTTGCCCCCCGGTTGATGCCAGCCGGCCCCATCGAGGATCAGCACGGCATGGTGGCCGGGGGCGACTTGGTGGCTGATCTCGGCCAAGTGTTGGTTCATGGCGCCGGCATTGACGGTGGGCAAGACCAAAGCCGCCGCCGTCCCGCGGCTGGGGCAGACGGCGCCGAACAGGTAGGCCCACGTATAGCGGTGGTCGCGCAACTGGCGCGGCCGGCTCCCCTTCTCGGCCCACACATAGGTTACGGTGCCTTGCTGACCGACCCGGGCCTCGTCCTGCCACCACACCTCCAGGGGCTTGTCCTTGGCCGCCTGCGGGATCACGGCGGTCACGAGATCGGCAAAGTTTTTTTGTGTGCGTCCAGGGCTTGGCGGTCCTGCTGCGGGTGCAGCGGACGGATCGACAGGCGGCAAAAGCCCAGCCGCTTGAGCAGGCCGCCGACGCTGCGTTCGGCCAGCACCACATCGAACGCGCCCGCGATCTTGGCCGCCAGATCCTTGCGGCGCCAGCGTACCACCCCGTCGGTCGCCATGTCCGGTCCTTGGCGGACCCAGCCCGCCACTTCGGCTTCCTGCGCGGCGCTCAGCCGAGGGCGGCGGCCCGGCTTCCGGCGATCCCGCAAGCCGGCCATGCCGGCCGTGTTGTAGCGATGAACCCAGTCCCGCAAGGTCTGGCGGTCCATTCCCCCGGACTTCGCCGCCTGCTCCCGCGACGCCCCGTCCAGCACCATGGCCAGAGCCAGCATCCGCCGGGCCACGTCCACCGTCCCCGCTTGCACCGCACGAAGCCGCAAATCGGCCGCGCTCAAGTCCGTCCGTGTGATCGCTACCGCCGCGCCCATCCCATCCCCCCAACGCTTCCTTGGGGAAAGGAATCACACTTTATCGGCCGTGGGAATCCCCCGCGTTCCGCGAGTCAACTTCCAATGCCGTTGGTATGATGCCCGCGGCGTCACGATGGACCGAAGGGAAGCCGATGCTGATCGCCCACCTCTCCGACCTGCACGTCACGGCGGACGGCGCCCGTCCCGCCACCGACTACGACACCGGGACCCGGCTCGCCGCCGCCGTCGCCCATCTGAACGCCCTGTCCCCGCGCCCCGATCTGGTGCTGGTGACCGGCGACCTCGTCAACGGACCGAAGCCCGGCGAGTACGAGGCGCTGGCCGCCATCCTGGCCCCCCTGGCCATTCCCTACCGGGTGCTGCCGGGCAACCACGACGACCGCGAGGAGTTGCGCCGGATCTTCGGCCCCATGGGCTGGCTGCCCATGGAGGGCGACTTCATCCAGTACGCGGTGGAGGACTTCCCGGTCCGCATCCTGATGCTCGACTCGATGGTCCCCGGCAAGGCCGCCGGGGCGCTGTGCGCGCGGCGCCTCGCCTGGACGGCGGAGCGGCTGGCCGAGCAGCCCGGGCGCCCGACCATCCTGGCCCTGCACCACCCGCCCTTCGACACCGGCCTGACCTTCCTCGACACGCTGCGCTGCCTCGACGGGGCCGACTCGCTGGGCCGGCTGGTGCGCTCCCGCCCGAACGTGCTGGCCGTCCTGTGCGGCCACACCCACCGGCAGACGGCGGTGAACTGGAACGGGGCCTACGGCTATGTGGCGCCATCGGTGGCCTACCAGATCGCCCTCGACCTCGGCCCCAACCCGCCCTACCGCTGGAGCGCGGAACCCTCGGCGCTGGCCCTGCACCGGGTGCGGCCGGACGTCGGCCTGATCACCCACCTCAGCCCGATCGGCGACTACCCGGCCAGGGCCTTCGCCTGAAGGGCCAGGAACTCCTGGAAGTTGGCGCACAGCCCGGCGCGGTGCGCGGCTTCGTAAGCGGCGTTGAGGGCGCGCTTGGCCTCCACGGCGGCGGCGAAGCGGCGGCGCAGGACCGCATCGGCGATGCCCAGCCCATCGCCCGCCAGCCGGGCCAGCAGATGGCGGTAGCAGCGCTCCGCCCGCACCCCGCTGTCGGCGGAGAAGGTGATGGAGCCGGCGCGCTGGCGGTACTCGTAGAGCGGCCGGCGGACCAGGGGCAGGCGGCCGACTCGGTCCAGGAGCTGAACGTTGAAGACGACGTCGTCGCAGAAGGTGACGTCCTCCTCCCAGCCGGAGACGAGGTCGCGCCGGACCACGGGAAACATCGGCACCGAGGTGGCCAGGAAGGTGCCGGCGTCCAGCACGCCGACACCTTCGCCGGGCGGGAACAGGGTGGAGAGCGGCCGGCCGTCCTCGTCGCGCACCACCGCCACGTTGTCCGCCGCCGCCCCGTGGCGGGCGGCGAGCGGGGCCAGGACGGCCAGCCGCTCCGGCTCGTAGCGGTCGTCGGCGTCCAGCGACGCGACCAGCGGCTTGCCGGCGGCGCGCAGCCCGGCGTTGCGGGCAGCGGGCGCCCCGGCCCCGACGCGGCCGGTGGTGGTGAAGACGAGTCGCCGGTCGGCGATGCCGGCCTCCTCCAGGGTCTTGCGGTAATCGGTCGCGTCGTCGCTGACCACGACCGCTTCCCAGTCGGCCCGGCTCTGGTCCAGCAGGCTGGCCACCGCGCGCGCGATGGTGCCATGCGCCCGATGGGCCGGAATGATGACCGAGACTCCGAATCCCTCGCTCGTCCCGCCGTCCATGCCCCTCGCCCGCCCCCTGCCGATCGCGGCCGTCAGTGTGCCCAACCGTCGGCGCCCTACGCAACCCCGAGTCTCCGCCCGGCCTGTCCGGGACCCGGGATTCGGCGTCGCGGGGCGTTGAACATGGCCCCGATACGGGCTATGTGGAGAACCGAGAGAGGCGCAGTGCGGCTCACATCCGACAGCCCAAGCCCGATATCAGGGAGACCGACAACGATGGCGCACGACGGATACACCCGCTTCGACGACGAACCGGAGCAGGAGCCGGACGAGAAGTCGAAGGAAAGCGCCCAACCGCCCTTCGCTGCCGTGCAGCAGAACCTGTTCAAGGCGCGCACGGTTCTGATCTTCGGCCAGATCGATATGAAGCTGGCGCAGGCGGTCTCCGCCCAGCTCCTGGCGCTGGCGCACGAGAGCAGCGACGACATCACGGTGGTGGTGAACTCTCCCGGCGGCCACGTCGAGGCGGGCGACACCATCCACGACATGATCCGCTTCGTGAAGCCCCGCGTGAAGATGCTGGGCACCGGCTGGGTGGCCAGCGCCGGCTGCCACATCTTCCTGGCCGCGAAGAAGGAAGACCGCTTCTGCCTGCCGAACACCCGCTTCCTCATCCACCAGCCGCTGGGCGGCACCGGCGGACGGGCGACCGACATCGCCATCGAGGCGAAGGAGATCATCCGGATGCGCGAGCGCCTGAACCGGATCATCGCGCGGGAGACCGGCCAAACCGTGGAGAAGGTGGCCAAGGACACCGACCGGAACTATTGGATGCTGGCCGACGAGGCGCGCGAGTACGGCATCGTCAGCCACATCATCGAGACGATGGACGAGCTGAAGTAAGCCGCCCTTCGGAGACGGCGCCGGATGCGGAACCCCTCGCCAGCGCGGGGGGTTTTTGTTTGGATTTTTGATGGCCCGGGCCGTGCCGGTCTTCCGCGATCAGCCCCGGAAAACCTTCCGCCTCAGACGACGATGTTGAGGTTCTGGCCGCGTGTCTCGGTGACCGAGCCGCCGCTTCCCGCGCCCTCGCCCGCCGGGAACAGGGCGGCAACCGCCTGATCCTGTTGCAGGGCCGCCTGGCTCAGCGCCTTGACGCTGAAATCGAACTGGTTCTGGACCAGGCGCAGCCCGACGGCGGTGCCCATGGTCGAGGAGGCAAGGTCGAGGGACATCGCTCACCGCCTTTCCGTTCCCGTCCGCCGCTTGCGGTCACCGCCGCTCAAACCACCACGTTCACCCGTCCGGCAGCGGACGCGCCGGCCGGCACGGCCGGTCCCGGAGACGAGGATGACACGTCCGCCAGGGCCACGGAAGCGGCATGAGTCGTGGGCGCGTATGCGCGCGGCGCAGGCGGCTGCCCGCCGGCCTGCCCGATGCTCCCTGGGGCGGACCGCCGGGAGTCGGCCGCGCTGTCGCCACCGACCAGCAGCCGCAGCGACTCCGGCCCGTCCTTCTTCATCCGGCGCGCCTCCCTGTATTGCTTGAGCGCGGATTCGGTCGGGATCTGGGAGATGGTGGCGCCGTCCGCCGGGTCGCGGAACAGCATCACCAGCCGTTCGGCGTCGGCATCGAAGGAGTAGGCGGTGATGGGGTAGCGGCCGACCAGGGGATCGGCCTTTTCCGCCGCGGGCGGAATCCGGGTCTGTCCCCCGCCGTCGGCGGCTTCGCCGCTGCGGGTCGGCACGACGGACAGCGGCCTCTGCGGCGCTGCGACGACGGGTGCCACGTTCATGACAGAACACCGGATGATGGACAATCCAAACAATACAATGACTCCGTCGGGAGCCAGTGTAAAGGGTTTCTTCACCATTTTTTCGCGGCCGGCGGAGCGCCGCCGCCCTTTCCGCGACGGGCTCTTGCAGCCCGGCCGTTGCCCGCTTAAGCCTTACGCCATGGCTACGATCGCCCAGGCGCTGGCACTCGCCCTCGACCATCATCTCGCCGGCCGGCTGGCCGAGGCGCAGACGCTCTACACCCGCATCCTGGACGCCGACCCGGACCAGCCCGACGCCCTGCATTTCCTCGGCGTCCTGGCCGGCCAGCTGGGCGAGCACGAGGCTGGTCTGCGGCTCGTCGAGCGCGCCATCGCGCTCCGCCCCCAGGCGGCCGACATGCGCGCCAACCACGCCAACATCCTGCGCGCCGCCGGCCGCCTGGCCGAGGCCGCCGCCGCCTACCGGCGGGCCATCGCTCTCCAGCCGGCGTTCTGCGAAGCCTGGACCGACCTGGCCACGGCGCTGCGCGCGGGCGGCGACGGCGACGGCGCCATCCACGCGCTGGAACGGGCACTGGCCGCGGCCCCCGGGCTCGCGGTGGCGGCCGGACGGCTGGGGCTGCTGCTTCACGAGCGGGGACGCCTGCTCGTCGAGGCCGGGCGCGGCGGGGAGGCGCTGCAACCGCTGGCCCGCGCCGCCGAGCTGCTGCCGCTCGACGCCGACGTCGCCTTCCTGCTGGGCAACGCGCTCTACGCCGCCGGCCGGCGCGCCGATTCGGTGGCCGCCTACCGGGCCGCGCTGGCCATCACGCCGGATTTCCCCTCGGCCGCCTTCAACCTGGGCATCGCGCTGGGCAAGCTCGACCGCCTGGAGGAGTCGGCGGCGGCGCTGGAGCGCGCGGCGCGGCTCGACCCGCTGCACAGCGAGGCGTTCGACAATCTCGTCCTGGCGCTTTACCTGCTCGACCGCGAGGAGGAGGCCAACGACTGGGCCGAGCGCGTTCTCGACCTCAAGGACCGGACGGCGTTGGAGCAGGCGCCGGCCGACCTGCCGCCGCTGCCGGCGGCGCCGCGCGGGGCGGAGCGGCGGTGCCGCAACGTCCTCGCCTTCAGCCTGTGGGGCGAACGCGAACTCTACAGCCGCGGCGCGGTGGAGAACGCGCGCCTGACCCCGCTCCTCTATCCGGGCTGGGTCTGCCGGATCTACCACGACGACTCGGTGCCGGCCGCGACGCTGGCGGCGCTGGCCGAAGCCGGGGCGGAACTGGTCGCGATGGAGCCGGGCAGCGGGCCGGCGCGCGGGCTCTACTGGCGCTTCGCCGCCGCCGACGACCCCACGGTGGCGCGCTTCGCCTGCCGGGACTGCGACTCGCGCATATCCCCCAAGGAGAAGGCGGCGGTGGACGCCTGGATCGCCTCCGGCCGGCCCTTCCACGTGATGCGCGACCACATCCTGCACACCGAGGTCATGCTGGGTGGCATGTGGGGCGGCGTGGCGGGCCTGCTGCCGCCGCTTTCCGCGCTGATCGGGCGCCACGGTCTGTCCGGCCATTTCCACGACCAGCATTTCCTGCGCCGCTTCGTGTGGCCGATGATCCGCGACCACGCCCTGATCCACGACCGCACCCACCACCGCCACGGCCGGCCCTTTCCCGAGGGGCCGGACGGGCCCTATCCCAACCGCGTCGGCGACCGGGTCGGTTGATACGGTGCGTGGTTCGCCCTGGTCATGGGGCGCAACGTCCGGTCGGTGACGTCTTCCCGGCGGCCTACGCCCGCGCCGCCACGACGACCAGCCCCCCGACGGGGGCGCCGCCCTCCTGGCGCAGGGTCTCGCGGGAGTGGCGGAGGACGGCCAGGCCGGTGGCGGCAAGCGCCGCGCGGACATGCTCCTCGGCGTGGGCGTAGCGGCCGTGCGGGTTCACGCGGTGGGGAACGTCCGACGCCACCAGCCGCTCCACCGTGAAGGCCAGCCGCCCGCCCGGGCGCAGGGCCGCCGCGGCGGCGGCCAGCACCGCTTCCAGGCCGCCGAAGTAGCAGAGCACGTCGGCCGCCACGATCAGGTCGAAGGCCCGCGGGTGGCCGGCCAGGAAGGTCCCCAGTTCCGCTTCCACCAGTTGGTCGTAGAGGCCGCGCGCCCGCGCCCGCTCCAGCATCCCGGCGGAGAGGTCGACCCCGACCAGCTTGCCGGCGCGCGGGCGCAGGAAGGGGGCGCACAGGCCGGTGCCGCAACCGGCGTCCAGCACGGCCAGACCGCCCTCCGCCACACCGGCGGCGGCGACCGCTTCGGCCAGCAGGGCCGGGGCGCGGTAGCCGAGTTCGGCCAGCTTGCGTTCGAACTCGTCGGCGAAATGGTCGAAGACCTGCCGGACATAGGCGTCCGACGCCCGCGGCTCGGCCGCCAGCCCGGCGATGGCGGCGCCGATGTGGCGCGCCACGGGATGGTCGGGGTGGTCGCGCAGCCACAGACGGGCGTGGCATTCCGCCGCCGCGCCCTGCCCGTTCTCATGCAGCAGGTACAGCGCGCCGGACAGGTTGTCGTGCGCCTCGTCCCAGTCGGGCCGCAGGACGAGCGCGCGGCGGTAGCCGGCCGCCGCCTCGTCGAACCGGCCCAGCTCGCGCAGCAGGTTGGCCCGGTTGTTGAGGGCTTCGGCGTAGGCCGGCTGCATCGCCAGCGCCAGGCGGAAGCGGCGCTCGGCCTCGTCCTCCTCGCCAAGCTCCCGGAGGGCCGAGGCCAGGTTGTAATGGACCAGCGGGTGGTCCAGCCCGCGGGCCAGCGCCTCCCGGTAGGCGGCCGCCGCCTCGACGGTGCGCCCCTGGGCGCGCAGCACGTTGCCCAGGTTGTTGTGCGCCTCGGCGAGGCCGGGATCGAGGGCGAGCGAGCGCCGGTAGGCGGCCTCCGCCTCATCGGCGAGCCCCTTGGCGGCGAGCGCGTTGGCCTCCCCGTACAGGCGGGCGGCCCGGGCGACGGCCCCGCCCAGGCGGAGCGTTGCGCGCGGTTCGGTCACGGCGGTTCTTCCCCTCGACGAATCAACAGCATCTTTACCTCGATCGACGCATCATGGCACTCCCTTGCGACGGGAGCCCGCCCGGACGGGCGGCGGGCGCGGAAACGGCGGACGAGGCGAGGACATGAGCAGGCGCCCAGGCAGGGCCGGCAAGGGGCGCCGGCACGACACCGCCCCCCGGCGCGAGGCGCGGGAGGCCGGCGGCATCGCCGCGCGCCTCGGCCAGGCCCTGACCCACCATCGGGCCGGCCGCCTCCCCGAGGCGGAGCAGGACTATCGGACGGTGCTGGCGGCCGACCCGCGCCATCCCGACGCGCTGCATCTGCTGGGGGTTCTGGCTCTCCAGAGCGGCCGGCCGGCGGCGGCGCTCGACCTGATCGGCCGCGCCATCGCCGAAGCCGACGGGGTCGCCGACTACCACGACAACCTGGGCAGCGCGCTCGCCGCCCTCGGGCGGCACGAAGAGGCGGCGCAGGCGCACCGCCGCGCCGCCCTGCTCGCCCCCCTCTCCGCCCAGGCCCGCCACAACCTCGGCAACGCTTGGCAGGCGCAGGACATGCCGGGGCTGGCCGCCCTCGCCTTCACGGCGGCGGTGGTGCTGCGGCCGGACTACGCCAAGGCCTGGTACAACCTCGGCAACGCGCTGCGCGCCCAGCACCGGGCGGCGGACGCCGTGCGGGCGCTGGAGCATGCGGTGGCGGTTGAGCCCGGAATGATCGAGGCGCACAACAACCTGGGCGACGCCCTGACCGCGGCCGGCCGGCTGGAGGAGGCCCTGTTCCGGCGCCGCCTGGTGGCCCGGCTCCGCCCCGACGATCCCAACGCCCATTACAATCTCGGCGCCGTCCTCCAGAAGAAGGAAGCCTACGAGGGCGCGGAGATCGCCTACCGGGAGGCCCTGCGGCGCGCGCCCGACCATCTGGGGGCGCTCAACAACCTGGGCGCCGTCCTCACCAAGCTCGGCCGCCCCGACCAGGCGGAGCTGTGCTACCGCAAGGCGCTGGCCCTCAACCCCGGCTTCGCCGAGGCCATCTACAACCTCGGCAACACGCTCCAGGCGCAGGGCAAGCTCGACCAGGCCGAGGCTTGCTACGAGGAGGCGCTGGCCCGCAACCCGGACCTCGCCTCGGCCAGCCACAATCTGGCGCGGCTGGCCCTGACCCACGGCGCCCTGGCCCGCGGCTGGGCCGGTTACGAAGCGCGCTTCGAGGCCCGTCAGGTCGCCCCGGACCGGCGCATCGGCGCGCTGCGCTGGCGGGGGGAGACCCTGCGGGGGCGCCGCCTGCTGGTCTGGCGCGAGCAGGGGGTGGGCGACGAGATCCTCTTCGCCTCCTGCTACGGCGACGTGGTCGCCTGGGGCGGCGGCCCGGTCACCATCGAGACCGACCCCCGCCTGGTCACCCTGTTCGCCCGCTCCTTCCCCGGTGCGACCGTGCGGGCGCAATCCTGCGTCATCGACGGGGAGGGAAACGCGGTCGAGACCATCGTCCCCGCGGACTGCGACCTCCAGGCCCCCGCCGGTTCGCTGCCGCAGGCGCTGCGCGGCTCGCTGGCGGCGTTCGCGGGGCAAGGCCCCTGGCTGAAGGCGGAGCCGGGGCGGGTCGCGGCGTGGCGGGACCGGCTGGCGGCTCTGGGTCCGGGGCTGAAGGTGGGGATCGGCTGGCGCAGCCAGCTGATGACGGCGGAGCGGCGGGCGGCCTACAGCGACCTCGGGCAGTGGGGGCCGGTCCTGGCTCTGCCCGGCGTGGTGTTCGTGAACCTGCA
>JAEZHQ010000505.1 GCA_023416455.1 Pseudomonadota bacterium
CCCATGACCAGCCCGGCGCGCCGCCCGTGCTCGCGGGCCAGCAGCGTGACCACCGCCGCCCCCTCGCCGTGGGGACGGGCCGACAGCAGGATGCCTTGATCGGACCATTCCATGGCGATGGTCTAGCAAGTCGCCGGGGCGGCCGCCACCGGCCATTGTCGGGCGGCCTTCATCGATCGTTCACCTTCGCGCAATATGGTGGCATTTTACGGAATGACGGTGCCGCGGACGGGCGGCTGGGCCGTTCCCCGCGGCCGATGAGGGGGTCTTGAGCAGCACGATCGAGCGATATCTGCTGGCCGAGAAGGCCGGCTCCGAGGGGGTCTGGGACTGGGATCTGCGCAACGACACGCTGTTCCTGTCCCCCCGCTTCAAGGAGTTCCTCGGCCTGCCGCCGGGCGACAGCAACCGGCCGGAGGACTGGCTCGACCGGGTGCACCCCGAAGACGTCGACTGGCTCTACGCCTCCTTCGAAGGCCAGATGGTGGGCGTGTCGCTGCCTTTCCAGATCGAACACCGCGTGCGCCACACCCGGCCCCAGCCGCCGGAGGGGGACGGCGAAGGCGGCTGGCGCTGGCTGGTCTGCCGCGGCATGGCGGTGATGGACGAGGCGGGCGAGCCCGTGCGCCTCGTCGGCTCGGTCGCCGACATCACCGAGCGCAAGCGCGCCGAGACCGCCCTGCGCCGCAGCGAGGAGCGCTACGCCCTGGCCGCCGCCGCCAGCAACGACGGGCTCTACGACTGGGACCTCGTCAAGGGAACGGTCTATTACGCCCCGCGCTGGAAGGCGATGCTCGGCTTCGCCGACCAGGACATCGGCGACAGCCCGTCGGAATGGCTGGACCGCGTCCTGCCCGAGGACGCGGGAGCCCTGCGCGCCGCGCTCGACGCGCTGGGCGCCGACAGCACGGCCTTCCAGATCGAGCACCGCATCCGCGACGCCGCGGGCGGCGTGCGCTGGATGTCCTGCCGCGGCATCGCCGTCCTCGACCCCCAGGGGCGGCCGGTGCGCCTGGTCGGCAGCCAGGCCGACGTCACCGCCCGCAAGCTCGCCGAGCAGCGCCTGCGCCAGAGCGAGGAGCGCTACGCCCTGGCCGCGGCCGGCGCCGCCGACGGGCTGTGGGACTGGCGGCTCGACACCGGCGAGGTCTACTACTCGCCGCGCTGGAAGGCGATGCTCGGCCACGGCGAGCGGGAGCTGTCCAACACCGTCGCGGACTGGTTCGACCGTATCCACCCCGCCGACCTGGAGGGGATGAAGACCGCCATCGCGCTGCATGTCTCGGGCGAGCGCGAGCATCTCCAGCACGAGTTCCGGATCCGCGCCGCCGGGGGCGAGGTGCTGTGGATGCTCGTCCGCGGGCTTGCCGTGCGCGACGAGCAGGGCCGCGCGGTCCGCATGGCCGGCTCCATGACCGACATCACGGCGCGCAAGAAGGCCGAGGAGCAGCTGATCTTCGACGCCTTCCACGACACCATGACGGGGCTGCCCAACCGGACGCTGCTGCTCGACCGCACCGGCCAGGCGCTCGACCGCAACCGGCGCGCCGCCGGCAAGCACTTCGCCATGCTGATCATCGACCTCGACCGCTTCAAGTCGATCAACGATGCGCTGGGTTCCAGCGCCGGCGACGCGCTGCTGAAGACCATTGCGGAGCGGCTGGACGGCGCCCGCCGCGTCGGCGACACGCTGGCCCGCCTGTCGGCCGACGAGTTCGCCATGCTGCTCGACGACACCGGCGAGATCGGCGATGCCCTGGCTTCCGCCGAACGGCTGGCCCGGGCCATCGCCCAGCCGGTGACGGCGGACGGCCACGAGCTGGTGCTGACCGCCTCCATCGGCATCGCGCTCAGCGTCACCGGCTACGACCGGGCCGAGGACATGCTGCGCGACGCCAACCTCGCCATGTACCGGGCCAAGTCGGGGGGGCGCGCCCGCATCGACGTGTTCGACAGCCACCTGCGCCGGCAGGCGATGGCGGTGATGCGCACCGAGGCCGACCTGCGCACGGCGCTGGAGCAGAACCAGCTCCGCCTCCACTACCAGCCGATCGTCGCCCTGGGGACCGGCCGGATCGCCGGTTTCGAGGCGCTGATGCGCTGGCAACATCCGGAACGCGGGCTGGTCCCCCCCGGCGAGTTCATCCCGCTGGCCGAGGAATCGGGCCTGATCGTCCCCATGGGCCGCTGGGCGCTGAAGGAGGCGGCCGGCCAGCTCGGCCGCTGGCAGGGCCTGTTCCCCTCCCCGGACCCCCTGTTCATGAGCGTCAACGTCTCCTCGCGCCAGTTCCGCGACGACGACCTTGTCGGGCTGGTGCGCGACGTGCTGGCGGACAGCGGCATCCCGCCCTCGTCGCTGAAGCTGGAGATCACCGAAAGCCTGCTGATGCAGGATCCGGCCAAGTGCCGGGTGCTGATGCAGCGCATCCGCGACATGGACGTGCGCCTGTCCATCGACGATTTCGGCACCGGCTACTCCTCGCTCTCCTACCTGCACAAGTTCCCCGCCGACACGCTGAAGATCGACCGCAGCTTCGTGCAGGCCCTCTCCACCGGCGAGGGCAACGCCGCCATCGTCCAGGTCATCGCCACGCTGGCCGCCATCCTGGGCATGGACGCGGTGGCCGAAGGGGTGGAGACCGAGACCGAGGCGGAGTTCCTGCGCGACATCATGTGCAAGTACGCCCAGGGCTTCCTCTACGCCCGCCCGGCCCCGCCCGAGGTGATCGAGGGGCTCCTGGCCAGGGAGACGATCGCGCCGCTGGCGGTGGCCAGCCTGGGGTGACGGGGACGGCGCCGGCCGGCCATGACCCAACGGACCCTTCCCTTGCGCCGCCGCTTCGTGCGAGTGTCCCGCGCCCCGGACGATGTGTTGAGGATCCCCGCCATGGCCGACCGCGCTTGCGGAGACTGCACCCTGTGCTGCAAGCTGATGGGCGTGCCCGAGCTGAAGAAGCCCGCGGCCCGGTGGTGCGCCTCCTGCGACCAGGGCAAGGGCTGCACCGTCTACGAGGAGCGCCCGAACTCCTGCCGGAACTTCCAGTGCTTCTGGCTGATGGACGAGGGCTTTCCCGACGCCTTCCGGCCCGACCGCATCCACGCCCTGGCCGCCTTCAACGACACGCCGGACAGCTGCGTCCTCCATGTCGATCCCGCCCGCCCCCGCGCCATGTCCAGCCCGGAGGTCAACGCGCTGATCGACGCCCTGCTGAAGACCTACCGGAAGGTCTTCGTCCTCTCCGGCAAGGAAAGCGCGCTCATCCAGCGCTGACCGCCGGCCCGCATCGGGCGCCCGGACTCAGAAGCGCAGCCGCAGCCGCGCGGTGACGGACTGGCCGTCGCCCTCCGCCCCGGACAGCGCGGCCCGGTAGCCGAAGGCGGCGGTGAGGGCGTCGCCGAGCGCCGCGGACAGCCCGGCCCCCACCACCAGCCGGTCGCGCGCCCGGCCGCCGGCCTGGACGCGGTTGGAGCCGCCCGCCGGCAGGCTCACCGCCACCTCCCGCCCGCCGCTTGCGAAGAGGTGCTCCC
>JAEZHQ010000157.1 GCA_023416455.1 Pseudomonadota bacterium
GGCCAGCAGCGCGCGGCGCAGCGCGTGCGCGCAGACGAAGGCGCGGCGGTCGCGCGCCCGCAGGAACGCGCCGGCGCGCGCCCGCTCCTCCGCGTCCAGCACCGCCAGGAAGGCTTGCGGCAGCGGGTCGGGCACGGCGCCGGTGAACAGGCTCCACGCGGTGACCGCCGGTGCCGGACCACCCGTGCCGCTCATGGCCCGGCGGGCCGCACCGGGGATGCGATCTCCGCGTCCGTCGGGATCGGGGGGAGCGGCCGGCGCACCTTGCGCGACAGCAGGGTGTAAACGGCCGGGATCAGGAACAGCGACAGGAAGGTGCCCAGCAGCATGCCGCCGACGATGACCCAGCCGATGTCCGCCCGGCTGGTCGCGCCGGGGCCGTCGGCCAGCGCCAGCGGCAGGGCACCCAGCACCATGGCCGCGGTGGTCATCAGGATCGGCCGCAGCCGGATGGTGGCGGCATCGACCACCGCGTCGCGCAGCGGCTTGCCCTCGTCGCGCATCTGGTTGGCGAACTCGGTGATCAGGATGCCGTGCTTGGCGATCAGGCCGATCAGCGTGATGAAGCCGACGCCGCTGTAGAGATTGAGGCTGCCGCCGGACAGCGCCAGCGCGAAGCCGGCCCCGGCGATGGAGAGCGGGGCCACCGACAGCACGATCAGCGGGTCGCGGAAGCTCTCGAACTGCGCGGCCAGCACCATGCCGATGACGACGATCGCCAGCACGAAGACGAGGCCGGTCGAGGCCCCGGTGTCCCGGAGCTGGCGCACGGTGCCCTTCCAGTCGGTCTGAACGGTCGGCGGCAGAGTCCGCGCCGCGATGGCCTCCACCGCCTGGGCGACCTCGGCGAGCGAGGCGCCGGCGGCGAGATCGGCGCTGACCGTCACCGCCCTCAGCTGGTCGAACCGCCCGAAGGACGCCGCGCCGACGCGCGGCGTCACGGTGGCGATGGTGCTCGCCGGCACCAGCGTGCCCGAACGTGTGCGGATGTAGACCTCCTCCAACACGCTGGACTCGATCCGCCCCTGCGACGCCAGTCCCAGCAGGACGGGATAGAGGGTGCCCTGCCAGTCGAAGCGGACGACCTCCTGCTCGTCCAGCACCGCGCCGAGCGCGCTGGCGACGATGTCCATCCGCACGCCGAGCTGGGCGGCCCGGTCGCGGTCCATGTCGATGTCGTCGACCGGCGTGCGGAGGTCGAGATCGGTGGTCACGGCGCGCAGCGACGGGTGGCCCTTCAGCTCCGCGACGAAGTTGCGGATCGCCCGGTCGAGCTGCGGGTAGTCGAGCGTCGACTTCAGCACGAACTGGACCGGAGCCTGCCCGCCGCCGCCCAGCGGGTTCGGGTCGACCATCGCCACATGGGCGCCGGGGATCGCGGCCAGCCGTTCCTCGACCTCGGCCTGGATCCGCATCGCCGTGCGCGTCCGCTCCTCCCAGGGCTTCAGCAGCATGAAGACGATGCCTTCGGTGCGCGACGGCATGCCGATGATCGACATGGTCGACACCCGCTCGGGCACCGTCTCCAGGACCGCCTCGATGGCGGCGGCGCGGCGGTTCATGTAGTCGGGCGAGGCGTCCTGCGGCCCGCTGAACATCACCAGCGTGTAGCCCTGGTCCTCCGGCGGGGCCAACTCGCCCGGCAGCTTGCCGAGCATGGAGACGCCGCCGGCCATCACCGCCACCGCCACCGCGATCACCAGCCAGCGCCGGGCGAGCGTGAACAGCAGCGCCCGCCGGTAGCCGGCGGCCAGCCCGGCGAAGACGCCGTCGATGGCGCGGGTCAGAGGGTTGTGGGACTGCGGGCGCAGCAGGCGCGAGCACATCACCGGCGACAGCGTCATGGCGACGAAGCCGGAGACGATCACGGTCGCCGCCAGCGTCAGCCCGAACTCGCGGAACAGCGAGCCCACCATGCCCGGCATCAGCCCGATGGGCGCGTAGACCGCGGCCAGAGTCAGCGTCATGGCCAGCACGGCGAAGCCGATCTCGCGGCTGCCCTTGAAGGCCGCCGTCAGCGGCGGCATGCCGGCGTCGACGTGGCGCTGGATGTTCTCCACCTCGACGATGGCGTCGTCCACCACCAGCCCGATGACCAGGACGAAGGCCAGCAGGGTGAAGATGTTGAGGCTGTAGCCCATGAGCGCCAGGAAGGCGAGGCCGCCGCCCAGCGACAGCGGGATCGCCACGATCACCACCAGCGACGAGCGCAGCGCCCCCAGGAACAGCATCACCACACCGACCACCAGGGCGATGGTGATGAGGATGGTGGTGCTCACCTCCTTCATCGAGGCGTCGATGAACACCGCGTTGTCGTAGGCGACCGCCACCTCGATCCCCGGCGGCAGGACGGTGCCGAGGGTTGGGATCAGCGCGCGCACGGCGCGGCTGATCTCCACCGGGTTGGCGTCGCTGCGGCGCTGGACTCCGACGGCGATGGCCGGCGTGCCGTCGATGCGCACGACGGTGTCGACCGATTTCGCCTCCACCGCCACCTCGGCCACGTCGGCAAGGCGAATCGGGTTGGGGCCGTCGGCGACGACCAGGTCGTCGAACTCCGAAGGGTGGTGCAGCGCGGTGCGGGCGATCACGCTGACGCGGCGGTCGTCGTCGACGATCTCGCCGCCCGGCAGCTCGACGCTCTGGCTTTGCAGGGCGGCCAGGACGTCGGCCACGGTCAGCCCGTGGTCGGCCAGCCGGAAGCGGTCGATCCGCACGCGGACGGCGTACCGCCGCTCGCCCATCACCGGAAGGCTCGACACACCGGGCACCAGCGACAGGAGCGGCTTGACCCGCCGGTCGATGATTTCCGTCAGCTCCAGCGCGCTGCGCGACGGGTCGCGGAACGACAGGTAGATGGACGGCTGGCTGTCGACGCTGACCGTCTGCACGACCGGCGACAGGACCGTCGTCGGCAGCTTGTGGAGCACCTCGCCGACCCTGGCCCGGACGGCGGCGGCGGCATCGTCGGGATCGACGCCGCCCTTGAAGAAGAGCTGGATGGCCGAGAGGTTGGAGGCGCTGGCCGAGGCCATGTAGTCGATCCCGTCGACCAGGGCCACCGCCTCCTCGATGGGGGCCGTGACCGAGCGCTCGATGGATTCCGCGCTGCCCCCCGGCAGCGTCGTGTTGATCAGCACCACCGGGATGTCGAAGCTCGGCAGGTAGCGCACCGGCAGGGTCGCCAGCGCGTACAGGCCGCCGACCAGCAGAAGAAGGTTGAGGACGAGGGCCAGGACCGGCCGCTGGATGCAGACGTCGCGCAGGACCATCAGCCGGCCCCGTCCGACACCGCCGTCGTCACCGTCACCGGCGCGCCGTCCTCGAGCTGGAACTGCCCGAGCGTGACCACGCGGTCGCCGGCGGAGAGGCCGGAGCGGATTTCCACCCGGCCGCCCTGCCGGGTCCCGACCTCGACGGCGACCGCGTCGGCCTTGCCATCCGCCACCCGGTACACGCGGTGGCCGGTCATGGTCGGCACCAGGGCCGTCTCCGGCACGACGAGCGCGCCGTCGCGCGTGGCAATCCGCAGGATCGTCCGCACCCCCATGCCGGGGCGCAGGGCGCCGGACGGGTTGTGGATGGTGCCGCGGACGCGGATGGTGCGCGTGGCATCGTCGACCACCGGGTCGATGTAGCCGATGGTGCCCTCGCAGGCCCCCGCCGGGAAGGCGTCGGCGGTGCAGGCGATCGGCTGGCCGGCCGCCAGCCGCGGCAGGAATCGCTGCGGGACCCGGACCTCCAGGAACAGGGGCGTCTCATCGACCAGACGGACGAGCGTCCGGCCGACCTCGACATAGGCCCCGGGATTGACGGCCGACACGCCGACGGTTCCGGCGAAGGGCGCCCGAAGCGTCAGCAGGTCGAGCTGGGTCAGGGCGGCGTCGAGCGCCGCCTGGGCCGAAGCGGCGTCGGTCGCCGCCCGGTCCAGCACGGCCTGCGCGGCGTTGCCGCCGACCGCCAGCTCACGCTGGCGCCGCAAGGTCGTCTGCGCCGCGGCGAGCGCCGCCCTGGCCTTGGCCACCTCGGCCCGGGCCGCGCGGTCGTCGAGCTGGAACAGCGGGTCGCCCTCGCCGACCGCCTGGCCGTCCGTGAAGTGGACCTTGGTGACGATGCCGGACACCGACGGGGCAACGTCCACCTGCCGCTCGGGAATCAGCGTCCCGACGAAGCGGACCGCTTCCTCCACGCGGGCCGTCGTCACGGGGGCGACCTCGACCGGCACCGCCCGGGCGGCCGGAACCTCGCCCTCCTGCGCGCGCGCCGGGGCCGCCGCCGGCGCGAGAAGCGAAAGCGCGAGAACGAACGCCGGCGCGGCGGCCGGCATCCGGAACCCTGTCATGGCCATGCTGCCCCCCGGGACGGATCGGTGCACCCGCGCGGCGGCCCCGTTCACGGCGGGTGGACGACGGGACGGCACGCCGCGCAACAACCGCGACGACGGTCAGTCGTCGTCGTCGTCGTCGCCGAACAGCGAGAAGCCGGTCGGCTCCTCGCGCACGATCACGATGACCGTCTGCGCGCTGGCCGAGATCACGCCGTCCTCCTCGAGGTTGGCGAGCGTGCGCTCCACCTTGTCCATCAGGCGCCCGCGGCCCTTGCGCAGGCGCTTGACGCGCCGGCGGCTGTGCTCGCCGAGGTCGATGATGCACATCTCGCCGCGCGCCGGCTCCGTGGTCATGGCCGCGGGCGCCGC
>JAEZHQ010000066.1 GCA_023416455.1 Pseudomonadota bacterium
CGTTGCCGCCGTTGCGGGGCGGGCGTGGCTCTGCTTGAATGCGCGCCATGCCGTCCAACCTCGACACCGACCTGTTGCGCGCCTTCGTCGCCGTGGCCGACGCACGCAGCTTCACCCGCGCCGGCGCGGCCCTGCTCCGCACCCAGGCGGCGGTCAGCCAGCAGGTGCGCCGCCTGGAGGAGGTGGTCGGGACCCGCGTGTTCGAGCGCGACACCAAGAGCGTGCGCCTGACCCGCGACGGCGAACTGCTGCTGGACTACGCGCGGCGCATGCTGACCCTGAACGACGAGGCGCTGGCGCTGATGCGCCGGCCCCCCGCGGTGGCCGCGGTGCGCATCGGCACCCCGGACGACTACGCCACCATGCTGCTGCCGGACGTGCTGGCCCGCTTCGCCGCCAGCGACCCCGAGGTGCCGGTGGAGGTGGTGTGCGACAACAGCCCCGACCTGACGGTGGAAATCGCCAAGGGCCGCTACGACCTCGCCCTCGTCACCCGCCACCACGGGGCCGGAGGCGGCGAGCTGGTGCGGCGGGAGCCGGTGGCCTGGGTGGCGCCCCCGTCCGGCGCCATCGAGCGCGAGGATCCGCTGCCGCTCGCCCTCTTCCCCAAGGGCTGCGTGGTCCGCGACCTCGCCGTGGACGCCCTGGAGCGGATCGGCCGCGGCTGGCGCGTCGCCTTCATCAGCAAGAGCGTGGTCGCCGTGCACGGCGCCGTGCTGGGCGGTCTGGGGGTGACCGTCATGGAGGACTGCACGGTTCCGCCGGCCCTGCGCCGCCTCGGCCCGGCCGACGGCTTCCCCGCCCTGCCGGACATCGACATCGCGCTCCACCGCGCCCCCGGCGCGGCGGCCGAACCCGTGCGCCGGCTGGCCGAGGCCATCCACGACCTGCTGGGCGGGACGGCGGCGCGGCGCCCGTAACATCGCCGGACCGGACGCTCCATCGGGTTGCCCCGGCGCAGCCCCCCGGTGCACAATGGCGATCATCCGAAGGGGTTGCCACCATGGCGGAGGCCACCATGGCGAAGGGTTCCGGCATCGCCGGCCACGTCCGCGTCCTGGCTCTGCGGCTGGCCCTGGTCACGGCGTCCATGTGGTTCGCCGCGGGCGTCCACGCCCAGAGCCCGGTCGCCGTCGGCGCGCCGCTGACCGGCGAAGTGGTGCTGAACCGCGACGTCGAGGTGCGCATCGGCCCCAGCGAGGACGCCCGCATCGTCATGACCCTGAAGCGCGGCAAGGCGCTGAACGCGCTGGGCACGCCGCGCGGCACGCTGTGGACCGAGGTGGCCATCGGCGGCCAGCCCATCGGCTATGTCCCGGCCGGCTCGCTCGACCCCGCGTTGATGGTGGCGCGGCCGGTCACCGGGGCCGCCGGGGCCGCCCGGCCGGGCGAGCCCGTCCACCGCAACCCCGCCGTGGTGCCGCGCGCGTCCTGGGAGACGGCGGCCCAGCAGCCCGCCCAGGGCTATGTGGTGGCGACCGAGAGCATCGCCGCCACCGAGATCCTGGAGGGCCGGCGGCGGCGCGGCTTCACCCTGCGCAAGGGCGACGTGGTCGGGCTCATCGATTCCGCCAACGGCCGCGCCACGCTGGCCCTGCCCAGCCGCAGCCGGGCGGTGGCGACGGTGGAGAAGCTGACCGGGGTGGTCGCCCCCTACCCGCTGCCCGGCATGCCGCCCATCGAGCCGGGGCCGCTCTACGCCGCCAAGCTGGGCGAGTATGTCAGCCACGCCGAGGGGCTGCGCGCCTGGCGGGAGTTCACCGCCGGCCCCGGCGCCGCCTACCGCGACCTGCCGCCCATGGTCTGGCCGGTGTTCCGCGGCCCCCGCACGATCTACGAGATGGGCCTCGGCCCCTTCACCCGGAACCAGGCGGACCGCGCGTGCAGCGTGCTGGCGCAACGCGCCCGCGACTGCTGGGTGATCGAACTGGACACCTTCTAGAGCCCCTGCCCTTCCGCCATGCTGTTGCGAAAGGATAAGGCGCTGGATTCCCCAGCCCCGTCCTTCCCCCGCAAGTGGGGGAGGAAGGAAGCGCCCCCTTTGTCCTCGCCCCCGCAAGTGGGAGAGGGACGGGGCGGAGACGGGAACTGCCGGTCCGGGGGGAAGAAACCGCAGGGCGCCGCATTTCCGCGACACACCTCTTTCGAAACAGTGTAAGACATGGGCCGGCCGCTTGGCGCCGGGACCGCGCCCCTCCGCCGTGCCCGGCACCACGCTCCCGCCGCGACCAACGGGCTTTCGCCATGAGCAATGGGCTTTCGCCATGAGCAACGCCGAAGACGACTTCCTCTTCCTCGACGACCAGGACGGCGATCCCGGCGCACCGCCGCCGGGTCCGGCGAACCGCTGGAAGATGATGATCGTGGACGACGAGCCCGAGGTCCATTCCATCACCAAGCTCGTCCTCGCCGACTTCTCCTACAAGGGCCGGCAAGCGCACTTCATCTCGGCCTATTCGGCGGCCGAGGCCAGGGAGGTGCTGACCCGCGAGGAGGACATCGCCGTCATCCTGCTCGACGTGGTGATGGAAACCGACGACGCCGGTCTGACGCTGGTCCACCACATCCGCGAGGAGCTGAAGAACCGCCACGTCCGCATCATCCTGCGCACCGGCCAGCCCGGCCAGGCGCCGGAGCGCGCGGTCATCCTCGACTACGACATCAACGACTACAAGGCCAAGACCCAGCTTACCGCCCAGCAGCTCTTCACCACCACGGTCGCCGCCCTGCGCTCCTACGAGGACATCATGGCGATCGAGATGAACCGCCGCGGGCTGGAGAAGATCATCGAGGCATCCTCCTCCCTGTTCCAGGCGCGCTCGATGAAGCTGTTCGCGGCGGGGGTGCTGACTCAACTGTCCGGCATCCTCGGCGTCGGGCCGGACGCCATCCTGTGCGTGCAGCGCGGCCCCGTGATGGGCGGCGCCCACGACGGGCTCTACGTGCTGGCCGGCTCCGGCCGCTACGAGACGCTGATCAACGAGCCGGCGGCCGAGCATGTCGACCCCCAGGTGCTGGCCGCCGTTCTGCGCTGCCTGGAGAGCCGGGCCAACCACTACGACAGCGACCACTGCACGCTCTACATCCGCACCCCCAACGACCGCGAGAACGTGGTCTACCTGCGCTCCGACCGGCCGCTGTCGGAACTGGACCGCGGCCTGATCGAGGTCTTCTGCCGCAAGATCTCCGTCGGATTCGACAACCTGCACCTTTACGAGCAGCTGCGCCGGGCCCAGGAAAGCACGCTGATCGCCCTGGCCGACATCGCCGACCGGCCGGTTCAGCCGGATGCCGCCCCGGACGCGCCGCACACGGAGGCCGAGCACTGCCCGCGCATCGCCGCCGTGACCGAGCGGATCGCCCGCCGCCTGCACGACGAGAACCGTTTCCGCGACGTCATCGACACCCCCTTCCTGGAACTGGTCGGGCTGGCCGCCATCCTGCACGACGTCGGCAACGCCAGGGTCGCCCCGGCCATCCTGGGCAAGGCCGGGCCGCTGACCCCCGAGGAGCGCGCCGCCATGCAGGTCCACGCCGCCGCGGGCGGGGAGCTGCTGGGGCGCGCCGGCCGGCTGGCGGAAAGCGCCTGCCTGCACCTGGGCGCGGAGATCGCCCGCTCCCACCACGAATGCTGGGACGGCAGCGGCTATCCCGACCGGCTGCGGGGCGACGCCATCCCGCTGGCGGCCCGCATCGTGGCGGTGGCCGACAGCTTCGACGCCATGACCCGCGACCGGCCCTACCGCAAGGCGCTGGGCCACGAGGCCGCGGTCGCCGAGATCCGGCGCCTGTCCGGCACCCGTTTCGACCCGGCGGTGGTCGGGGCCTTCCTGGCGGTGGCCGACGGGCTGCGGGCGCCCTGATCCCACGCCGAAGGCGCTTGATGGCGTCCATCAGGCGCCGGCCGGATCAGCCCCCCGCCATCACCCCGTCGACCGCGGATTTCAGCGGCGCGATCTGGACCGGCTTGTGAAGCAGGCGGCAGCCCAGGGCGGCGGCCTCGGCCTGGCGCTCCGGCGTGGTGTCGCCGGTCAGGATGATGGCCGGCACCGGAAGGCCCACATGGCGGCGGACCAGATCGACCGCCTGCGCGCCGGTGCCGCCGGCGGGGAGGAAGTGATCGGTGAGGACGAGGCCGGGACGCCCGGCCGCCTGGGGCAGGCGCCGCGCCAGCTCCTCCAGCGACAGCGCCGTCAACACGTCGTAGCCCCAGCCCTCCAGCAGAAGGACCAGCCCTTCGACGATGGACGGATCGTCGTCCACCACCACGATCAGCCGGGACCGCCCCTCCGGAGGCAGCGGTCCACCTCCCTCATTCCGCTCCGAGTCACCGAGGCCGCCGGACCCGGCCGCCATGAGCAAAACGAGGCCCCCGGCGGCAGGCTCATCGCCGCTCGTCTCGTTGGGTGCTCGGCACATGATCGTTTCCACCCGCTCTTTCAACTTTTCTTCAAGTCCGCACACAGATCAGCAATGACAATCACCAGAACATTCTGGAACATTGCCCCCTTCAGCAACAGTCGTTCAAACGGAAGAGGTGATTCGACTTCCACCAATGGGGGATGGATGAGAATGCTTATCATATCAATTTTGCTATTATACGGATGATTATGATGATATGCGGCTTATTTGCTTTATCTGATAAACGAGAGCGGCTCAACTCTGCAAAAATGCATATGCCGAATTCGCAATGTAAAAGCGCGGCCGGCCCCTCCGGTCGGGGAGGAGCCGGCCCATCATGGAAGCGTTCCCGCGCCGGCCGGATCAGCCCCGCAGGGCACCGCCGGTGGCCTTGACGACCGCGGCGACGATCTTCCGGCCGACCGCCTCGATCTCCTCCTCCGTCAGGGTGCGGTCCTGCGGCTGGAGGGTGACGGAGAGCGCCACCGACTTGCGGCCCTCCTCCACGCCCGGCCCCTGATAGACGTCGAACACCGCCACCTCACGGACCAGCGCCTTGTCGGCGCCCTTGGCGGCGCGGACGAGCTTGTCGGCCTCCACGCCCGCGCCGACGACGAAGGCGAAGTCGCGCTCCACCGGCTGGAAGGCGGAGAGCCGGAGCAGCGGCCGGGCGGTGCCGCCCTTCTTCTTGGGCAGCGGGATGGCGTCGAGGAACAGCTCGAACCCGACCACCGGCCCCTTCACGCCCAGCGCCTCCAACACCAGCGGGTGGATTTCCCCGAAGCGGCCCATCACCGTGGGACCGAGCCGCAGCACGCCCGAACGACCGGGGTGGTACCAGGCCGGGGCGTCGGTGGTGACCTGGAGGTTGGCGGCCGGCGCGCCGGCCGCCTCCAGCACCGCCAGCGCGTCGGCCTTGGCGTCGAAGGCGTCCACGCCGCGTGCCTTCTCCGCCCAGTGGCGCGGCACGGCGTTGCCGGCGCGGATGCCGGCGGCCACGATGTCCTGCCCGTCCGGCGACGGCTTGCGGAAGGCCGGGCCGACCTCGAACAGGCCGACGTCGGCGTAACCGCGGTCGGCGTTGCGCCCGGCGGCCTGGATCAGGTTGCCCAGGATCGAGGGGCGCATCACGTCCAGATCCGCGCTGATCGGGTTGACCAGAGTCAGCCCTTCCCCGGCGCCGCCGAACAGCTCCGCCACCGGGCCGGCCATGAAGGACCAGGTGACCGCCTCCGACAGGCCGCGGACGGCCAGCGTGCGCCTGGCCAGACCGACGCGGCGCTGCTTCGTGCTCAGGGCCGGACGGGTCAGCACGCTGTCGCGCGGCAGCGGCGTGGCCGGGATGGCGTCGAAGCCATGGACGCGCAGCACTTCCTCCACCAGATCGGCCTCGCCGTGGATGTCGGCGCGCCAGGAGGGCGGGACGACGCGCAGGGTGCCGTCCACGTCCTCGCCGACGATCTC
>JAEZHQ010000090.1 GCA_023416455.1 Pseudomonadota bacterium
ACCGGAGGCGCCCCCACCGGAGGCGCCCCCACCGGAGGCGCGGCGACCGGGGCCAGCGCGACGGGGACCGACGCGGAGGCGACGGCCCGTGCCCGGCACGCCAGCACCTCGGCGTAGAAGCGCCGGAACAGGGCGATCGCCGTCGTCCGGCCGCTCGGGTTGCTTTCCATGGCTCAAGGGCTCCTTGGGGCCGGCGGGCTCAGCCCGGCGGGACGAACAGCATGATTTCCGACGGCTGGATGGTGCGCCGGGCGTCCTGCTGGGCGATCACCAGCGGCTCGCCCGCCCGGATGAAGTCCCGGCCCGTCTCGATGGCGAACAGCAGCATGCCGCGGCCGGGGACCACCTGGAGATCGTCGTCGCGCTCGATCAGGCGGCGCGGAGCGCCGAGGATGCGCCGGGACTCCAGGTCCGGGATCGACGAGGCCGAGCCGATCAGGCAGCTCTCCAGCCAGCTCACCGCCTCGGCCTGGGTCATGCTGGTGCCGTGGCGCAGGCCGATGGTCAGGCCGGGCCGCAGCCAGCGGTCGCGCAGGAATAGGCTGAAGGCCGCCTGGCCGCGGTCGAAGGCGACGGCGACGTAGGTCTCGCTGACGCGCTCCATCACCGAATGGATGTAGCGGGCCGCGCTGTCGAAGGCCGGCCAGGGGTTGTCGTGGGCATAGAGCGGCAGGACCGGCGGCATCATGCTCTCGGTCATCGTCGCCACCTGGCCGACGATGCCGGCCAGCTCGGCGTAGAGCGCCTCCGGATGGGTGGTCCGCGACCGGGCGGCGACCTCGAAGCGGGGCAGCGCCGTGACCATGGCGTGGATCATGGCCTGGTCCTGGTTGGACACCACGCCGCCCTCGCGGACCGTCGCCTGGATGCGTTCCGACAGCATCACCGCCTTCTGCCGCATCCGTTCGGCGACGCCCAGGCACAGCGCGCCCAGCCGCGATCCCGGATCGACCGCCGGGGCCGGCGGCACGTAGGCGGTCGGCGAGAAGGTCTCGTTGCGGAACTCCACCTCGGCCAGCGGCAGCGCGACGAAGCGCCGGGACGGCTGGTTGGACACCAGCAGCCGCAGGTTGGGGACCAGGCGCGGGACGCGCAGGCGCCCGTCGGCGGCGTGCTCGTCCACCGCCTCGGGTCCTTCGGCGGTCAGGAAGCGGGGGCTGTCGCCCACCGACAGGGTGCCGTCGGAGGCCGGAACGGGAACCGCCAGATGGATCCGCTGCGGCTTGGCCTTGATCTCCTCCAGGCTCTGCGTGAGGTCGATCTCCAGGGTCTGCTCGGGACAGCCGTCCTGGGGGTCGCTGGAATGGACGACCGCCATCCCGTCGGGCAGGACGGCCCGCAGCAGCGTGACCCGGAACAGGCCGTTGACGAGCGCCGCCTTGTCGTACTGAAGCTCCAGGACGCCCCAGGCGTGGGGGGCCGCCACCTCCAGCCGGTGCGCGAGCAGCGCCTCGGCGCGCCGGTCCTGCTGCTGGAAGTGCTGGGGCGAGAGCATCATGCCCTCGTGCCACAGGATGGCGTCCGGCACCCGGGGCGCGCTCATGCCGCCGGCCCTGCCGGAGCGGTGTTGCGCGAATACGTCGTCAGAAGCATGACCGGACCCTTACGGCGTGAGCGTTGCAACGGTGAAGGCGTCTTTGAGGAGGTGCACGACGATGGCGTCCTCGGAGGCCACGCGGAAGCGGTGGTCCGCCGGCGTCGCGTAGCGCGCGTACACGAAGACCGCGACCGTCCGCCCCTCGAAGGGGGGCAGGTCGCGCAGCATGACCCGCTGGCCGGGGACGACCTCCCAGGACACGATCCCGACGGCGCCGGGATTGTCGCGCTGGATCTGATCCCGGCTGGCGAACCAGTCCTGCGCCGGCACCTTGGCCAGCCGGTCGGCCAGCGTCAGGTCGGTCACGCGAACCACGTCCACGGGGATCGGGCGCTGGTCGTTGGCGTCGGAATCCGCGATGATCTGCACGCGGTCGACGACGACCTTGGGCGGGCGGCCCAGCGCCCAGTCGAGCGTCGAGCATCCCGGCAGCGCCCCGAGCGCCAGGATGGCCACGGCCCAGCGCCGCGCGGCGGGACCCATCTCTACACAACCGGCCTTGAACATTGCGTCTCCCGTCTGCCTGGCGTCTTCGCCGCGCCTTGCACCCCAGCCTGCCCGCGCCCCGCCGGCCGCCTCGTCTCCCCGACCCCGGCCGGTTCTCCGGCCGCCATCCGTCCAGTCCCGTCCAACTAGTCCGTCCGGCGCGGGACCGGCCGGCGGAAGGGTTCGGGGATCCGCTCCACCGCTTCCCGTTCCGTCGGGACCGGCCGCATGCCCATGGGTTCGGCGCGCGGCGGGACGATGGCCTCCGCCGGTCCCGGCTCGGCCGGGCGGCCGTCCGCCAGCGCCTTGGCGAACAGCCCCATGACGAAGCGCTCGTGCTCGATCAGGATCTTCTGCAACTCGCCCGCCGACTGGGCCGCGCGCTCCTTGAGGTCGCCATGGGCGTCGCGGGTCTGCGCGTGCAGATCCTGGAACGCCCGCTCGGACCGTGCCGCCGCCTCGGCCACCGTCCGGCCCACCGCCTGCACCGCCTCGGCCAGCGCCATGGCGGCGGCGTCGTCTTCGGGGGGGCGCCGGGCGGCGGCGGTGCGCAGCTCGGCCTGCACCGCCGCCAGGGAATCCTGGAGGCGGCGGATCCGGGCCAGCAGGAGAAGAGCGAGGCCGGCGACGGCGGCGAGGATTCCCGCGGTGAGGACGATCAGCGGAATCTGCAACCCAGAATCGATCATCCTGAAACCTTTTTCATCTTAAACGGCAAGCTCCGATGTGCAGCCGGGATGATCCGCAAGAAGTACCACTTTCGTTTCGTATCATCCTCAACGCGAATTCGCAAGTCACGCCGTGTTTAAAGTTTTATTGAATTCTTGTAAAACAACCGTCTTTTGTCCATGCGGCAGACATAGGAAGCC
>JAEZHQ010000143.1 GCA_023416455.1 Pseudomonadota bacterium
AGGACCACAGCATGTAGCCGAAGAAGCTGGGCATCGCCACGCCGCGCTCCTCGGCGATGGCCTTGACCATGAAGTTGGGCGCGTTGCCGATGTAGCTGTTGGCCCCCATGAACACGGCGCCGGCCGAGATGGCGGTCAGCGTGACGGCGAGGTCGGTCATCAGGACGCCGGCGTCGCCGCCCGCCGTGTTGAAGAAGATCAGGTAGGTCGGCGCGTTGTCGAGGAAGCTCGACAGGATGCCGGTGGCCCAGAAATAGGCGGCCGGGTTGGGCACGCCGCCCTCGTTGACCGCGGCGATGATGGCGCCCAGCGCCCCGTCGGTGCCGGCGCGCAGGATGGCGATGGCCGGGATGATGGTCAGGAAGATGGCCGCGAACAGCTTGGCCACCTCGGCGATCGGCCCCCAGGTGAAGCCGTTGAGGCGGCGGCTCTCGGCGCTCGTCAGCTTCAGCGACAGCGCGGTGATCAGCAGCAGGAGCGCCTGGCTGGCGATGGTCTCCAGCGGCACGTGGACGTGGAAGACGGTGATGCCGGCGCCGGGGTGCCACACCCCGCTCAGCAGAACGGCGCCGACGATGGCGACCAGGAGCAGCAGGTTCACCGCCCCCTCGATGCGCACCGGCTCGCGCTCGTGCACGCCTTCGATCAGCGGGTGCTTGCCGGGGTCGCGGGTGTGCAGCACCAGGTCGATGACGAAATAGAGCGCCAGCAGGCACAGCGACACCAGCACCATCGGACCGAACAGGTGCGTGGTCGGCCAGAAGAACTCCACGCCCTTCAGGAAGCCCAGGAACAGCGGCGGGTCGCCCAGCGGGGTCAGCGAGCCGCCGACGTTCGACACCAGGAAGATGAAGAAGACGACGGTGTGGACCTTGTGGCGGCGGTGCTCGTTGGCCCGCAGCAGCGGGCGGATCAGCAGCATCGAGGCGCCGGTGGTGCCCATCAGGCTGGCCAGAGCCGTCCCCAGCGCCAGCCCGACCGTGTTGGCCAGCGGCGTGCCGACCAGCGAGCCGGTCAGCCGCACCCCGCCCGCCACCGTGAACAGCGCCGTCAGCAGGACGATGAAGGGGATGTATTCCAGGAGCAGCGTGTGAAGAAGCTCATAGGTCGCCAGCTCCGGGCCGAAGACCAGCGCGAAGGGGGCCAGGAAGGCGACCGCCCAGGCCGCCGCGATCTTGCCGAAGTGATGGTGCCAGAGCGTCGGCGCGGCCAGCGGCAGCAGCGCGATGGACAGCAGGATTCCGGCGAAGGGAACGACCCACAGGACGCCGAGGTCCCGTCCGTCGAGGTGGGGCGCCCCGGCGGCCTCCGCCGCCAGCGCCAGCCGCGGCAGGCCGGCGACCAGCAGCAGAAGCGGCAGGGCCATCGGCACGGCCAGGATTCGGGGAAGGCGGAAGCGAAGGAAACGGGCTGTGGTCATCGCGGGCAATCGACTGCGGGTGACGTTGTTTGGGGGACGGAGTATGCGTATCGGGCAAGCTGAAGCCAAGCCGGATCGGCCGACCGGACGAGGAAAAGGCGGCCGATCGCCGCGGCCAATGGCCGGCGGCCTTCGGCGATCAGGGGCAGACCCGGATCTCCACGGGACCCGGCGGCGCCGCGCCGGGTGCCGCCCCGGTCCAGGCCGCCAGCGGCCGGCAGAGCCCGCCGGCGCACAGCGTGTGGTCGTCGGTGAAGGCCGAGGCGGCGAGCAGGATCCTCTCCTGCGGCGCCAGGTCCGGCACCCACACCCACCAGCGGCCCTCGCGCCGCGCGTCGGCCGGCGGCTCCATGCCGGCCCCGGTGCCGGTGATCCGGGCCTCCGCCAGCACCAGGCGGCCGTCCTCGGCGCGCCAGTCCTCCCGCCATTCGGTCCTGGCGACCGAATGGGTCCAGGCCAGCGTGAAGGACGATCCCGGGAGGGCGGCCAGGACCGCTCCTCCCAGGGCCGCCAGGCACAGGCCGGGGCTCAAGCGGCGGCGCTCACGCCGCCGGCGGGGTCCGGTGCTCCCCGCGCAGACGGTGGCGCTGCCACAGCAGGAAGCCGGCGGTCATGGCGAAGCCCGCCTCGTCGGTGAAAGGCATGGCCAGCACGAACAGGAAGGCGCCCGCCGCGGCGAAGCCGCGCTCCAGCCAGGTCAGCGGCGTCCAGAAGAAGCCGATGGTCGCCGCCCCCCACAGGCCGATCGCCAGGCATGCCTTGACCAGGACGTAGACGACGGCCAGCGGGTCGTCGGTTTGCAGCATCAGCGCCGGGGAATAGACCGCCATGAAAGGCACCACATAGCCGGCCATGGCGATCCGCGTGGCGATCCAGCCGATGGCCATGTGGTCGGCCCGGCAGATGGAGGAGGCGGCGAGCGCCGCCAGCGCCACCGGCGGGGTCAGGTCCGCCATGATGCCGAAGTAGAAGACGAACATGTGCGAGACGATGAGCGGCACGCCCATGGTCAGCAGCGCCGGCGCCGCGATGGCTGCGGTGATGATGTAGTTGGCGGTCGTCGGCAGGCCGGTGCCCAGCACGATGCAGGCCAGCATGGTCAGCAGCAGGGCCAGCAGCAGGTTGCCCCCCGACAGCTCGACGATGGTGCCGGCGAAGCTGGACGCGAGTCCGGTCAGGGTCAGCATGCCGATCAGCACCCCGACCAGCGCGCAGGCGACGCCCACCCCGACCGCGTTCTTGGCGCCGTCGGCGAGGCTCTGCACCAGCAGTGCCAGCGTCGCCCGCCCGCCCCGGAAGACCAGGCAGGGCAGGACCAGCAGACCGACGATTCCGAAGGCCACATGCTCGGTCCGCAGGCCGAGCCGCCACAGCCCGGCCGCCGCCAGGCCGAGCCCGACCCAGAAGGCCACCCGCAGCGCCGTGTGACCGACGGTGCCGGCGACCCGCGTGCCGAGGATCAGCGCCACCGTGGCGGCGATGCCGATGACGCCCGCGAACAGCGGCGTGAAGCCGGAGAACAGAAGATAGACCAGCGCCGCCAGCGGCAGGATCAGGTACCAGCCCTCGACCAGGGCGCGCGCCACGCTCGGGCACTGGTCCTTGGGCAGGCCGACGAGGTTGTTGCGGGCGGCCTCCAGATGCACCATCCAGAAGGCGCTGCCGAAATAGAGGGTGGCGGGGATGGCGGCGGCCAGCGCGATCTCGCTGTAGGGGACGCCGATGGTTTCCGCCATGATGAAGGCGGCGGCGCCCATCACCGGCGGCATCAGCTGCCCGCCCATGCTGGCGGTCGCCTCCACCGCCCCGGCGAAGGCCGGGCGGTAGCCGAAGCGCATCATCAGCGGGATGGTGAACTGCCCGGTGGTCAGCACGTTGGCCACGCCGGAGCCGTTGATCGTCCCCATGAATCCCGAGGAGATGACCGCCACCTTGGCCGGCCCCCCCTTGGCGTGGCCGACCAGCCCCAGCGACACGTCGTTGAACAGCTTGATCATGCCGGCGCGCTCCAGGAAGGCGCCGAACAGGATGAACAGGAAGATGAAGGTCGCCGACACGAAGGTCGGGGTGCCGTAGATTCCCTCGAC
>JAEZHQ010000191.1 GCA_023416455.1 Pseudomonadota bacterium
CTTCTCAAAGCTGAAGCAGTTCAGACGTGTCGCAACACGATACGAGAAAACCGCCAAAAACTACAGCGCCATCGTTTTCCTGGCCGCGACCATTCTATGGCTCAGATAACTGTCCACACGACCTAGAACGTCAGCCTGCATGCCTGACGGATGGCGATCTGGACCGGCGATGGAGGTAGCGCCGGATCAAACTCGCCCTTCGGCAGCAGCGGCGGCTGTGCCATGAAACGCGGTTGCTCCCCTCGATGAGGTTGCGCCGCATGGACGATGAATGGGTGGCAAAGGAAGACGGTGCCCGCCGCGCCCGTTGCCAACTCAACACTGCAATCTTTCGTCGAGACGTAGCCGTTAGCGGAAAGCCGCCTTAGCGTCGTGCCGCCATCGCCAAAAGGCAGCAACTCACGCGCAATGATCGCGTGAGATCCTTTTCGTATTTTTGTTGGCGCATCATTGGGGCCGACATCCGAAAACAGGAACAGCATCAACAAGGCGCGTCCGCTACTCTTCACGTTGGCCCGCCACTCCATGAAGTCCGGGCTGTCGCCAAAACTCATGTCCACATGCCAGCCATCATCGCCGGGAGCTTCCGGTGAAGGAAATCGGATCGGGAAAGTTCCCAATCCTTTGGGTGCGAGCCAACGATTCTCTCCGACAAGCTGATCGTAGGCTTTAAGAAGTTGTGGTGTGTTGGCAGCTTCAATGAAAGGAGGCGAGGATTTCGTCGCTACCCGAACAACGGGTCGGGTCCATTTCTCAGGTTCGTCTGGAGACAGACCGATTTCCGCCCACAATTCATCCATGCATTTCTTTGCAAGGTCTACGCTGAAGGCGTTTTCGATTTTGACGAAGCCATCGTCAATGAAGCTCTGGACCTGACCAGAAGTCAGGCCGACATGTTTGGATCCAGGCATTGCAAACACATTCCCCGTTCGGCCGCCGCGTCAGCAGGGCCGTCATAATCTGAACGGCGCAGGTGCGCCGGAACCACTTTCAGTTGTTCAGATCAGCGGGAAGAATGTGGAATTGAACATCATGGGTGTCACGTATGCTTCCTGGCGGACAAATTCAAAGACGCATGATCTTACAGCAGAGGGTCATTAGAAGGAACCGGCGGGCGCCGCGTCCTCCAGCGGCTCGACGTCGACGCTGACGCTCAGCGCGTGGCCGGCCCCGCCCATCAGCACGCCGCGGACCGGGCTGACGTCGTCGTAGTCGCGGCCCCAGGCGATGGTGATGAAGTCCTGGTCTGCGGTGCGGGCGTTGGTCGGGCAGAGGTCGAGCCAGCCGGACGGGCCGCACCAGAGCGACGCCCAGGCGTGGCTGGCGTCGGCGCCGACGAGGCGCGGCCGGCCCGGCGGCGGCAGCGTGCGCAAATAGCCGGAGACGTAGCGCGCCGGCAGCCCCATGGCGCGCAGGCAGCCGATGATGACGTGCGCGAAGTCCTGGCAGACCCCCCGGCGGTGGCGCATCACCTCGGCCAGCGGGGTGGCGATGGTGGTGGCCGTCGGGTCGAAGGTGAAGTCGCCGTGGATCCGGTGCATGAGGTCCAGCGCCGCCTCGGCCACCGGCCGCCCCGCCGTGAAGGAGCGGCCCGCATAATCCAGCAGGGCCGGGGAGGTGGCGACGAGCGCGCTGTCGAAGCGGTACTGGACGATCTCCGCCCCGTCGTCGGGGCCGGCCAGGCTGCGCAGCGACTCGCGCACGCCCTCCCAGGGGGGCGAGGCGGCGGCGTCGGGCGGCGCCGGGGCCACGACCTCCATCTCGCTGTCGGCGGTGATGGTGAAGCGGCGGTGCGGCTCCTGCACGGCCACGTAGGTGACCGTGTTGCCGAAATAGTCGGTGTGGTCGGCGCGCACGGCCGGGGCCGGCTCCACCGTCAGCAGGCAGCGCCGCACCCGCTGGCGCGGGTGGGGGCGGGGGGTGAGGTGCAGCAGGTGGTGCGACACCGGCACCTCCTCGCCGTAGTCGTAGCGGGTGGTGTGGCGCACCCGGTAGCGCACGCCGGGACCGCTCGCGGCGCCCGCGGGCGGAAGGTCAGGCCGATCGGGCGAAGGCATGGCTGAAATAGGCATGGGCCAGGAGGTTGGAGATGTCCGGCAGCGACACCGCCAGACGGTCGAGCAGGGCGTGCAGCGCGGGGCCCGAGCGCAGGGCGTCGGGGTTGCGCAGCCCGGTGCGGGCGGCGCGGACGATGGCCAGGGCCGGCCCGGTCGGGTTGTCGGCCCCGGAGCTGCCGGGCAGGGCCGCCACATGCCGCTCCAGCGCGTCGAGCTGGAAGGCCAGCGCCCGCGGGTTGGTCTCGTCGGTCAGCAGAAGCTCCAGCACCGGCGCGCTCTGCACCGTGGTGAGGTAGCGGGCGCGGTAGGTCATCACGCTCTCGCCCAGTTCCAGCAGGACGGCGAGCCGGGCGGCCTTGGTGGCGTCGTCCTGGCGGGCGAGCCCGGCGACGTCGACACCGCGCATGATCGACACCGTGTGGACCGCCCGCTCCAGGCGGCGGCCGATGTCGAGGAAGCGCCAGCCAGGCCCGCGGGTCATGCTCTCCTGCTCCAGCCCGGCGATGGCGGCCAGGCTGGTCATCAGGTCGTCCAGGCGCAGCAGCATCGCCGCGGCGTCCAGCCGGTGGGCCGGCGGCTGGCTCTGCCGGTCGAGCGTGGAGAGGACCCGCCACATGTCGAGCGACAGGCGGTCGCGCACCGAATAGGCGGCACGGTGCAGCCGCTGGACCTGCGCGCGCAGGCTGTCGGGATGCGCGGGATCGACCACCGAGCCGTAGAGCGCGTTGCGCAGCGCCCGGCCGCCGCCCAGCTCCGACACGCGGGTCAGATCCCAGGGAATCATCCCGGAATAGGCCATCAGCCCGAGCAGGGGGCGAAGCTGGGCGGTGGCGCCCGGCAGGTTCCCGTCGGTCAGCCTCGTGTGGACGGCGCGCAGCATGCGCACCGCCCCCTCCGACCGTTCGGCGTAGCGGCCCATCCAGAACAGGCTGTCGGCGACGCGGCTGGGCAGGTCGGTCGCCGCCGGCCGTGGGACGACGGCCGCCGGGACGTCGGCGCCCGAGGCGGCTCGGGGCTGCGCCGGCGCGCGGTCCGCCCGGCGCCCCGACAGGATCCAGGTGTCCTTGCTGCCGCCTCCGCGCTGCATGGAGACCACCAGCCGGCCGGATTCGGTGGAGACGCGGGTCAGGCCGCCCGGCATGACCGCGTAGCCGCCGCCCGGCTTGGCGCACAGGAACACGCGCAGCACCAGCGGGCGCGGCTGGAGGCGGCCGCCCTGCCACACCGGGACGGTGGAGAGGGCGAGGCGCTCCTGCGCCACGTAGCACCAGGGGCGGGCGTTGATCCGCTCGACCAGCCGGGCGCGCTCGGCCGCCGCCAGATCGGCGCCGAAGATCGGCTCGAAGGCCAGGGCGGGGAAGGCGGGCTTCACCACCAGCCCGTCGAGATGGTCGATGACGTAGGCCCGCTCGGCGTCGTTGCCGCACCACCAGACGGCGACGCCGGGGAGCTTCAGCTCCTCGCCCAGCAGATGGCGGCACAGCAGGGGCAGCGAGGGCTTGACCGCCATGGATTCCAGGAAGCCGGCCCCCAGCGCGTTGGCCACCGCCACGGTGCCGGCCCGCACCGCCTCGATCAGGCCGGCCACGCCCAGCGAGCTGTCGGCCCGCAGCTCCAGCGGGTCGGCGAAATCGGCGTCCAGCCGGCGCAGGATGACGTCGACCGGCTCCAGCCCGGACAGCGTCTTCAGGAACACCCGGCGGTCGCGCACCGTCAGGTCGGCGCCCTCCACCAGCGTGATGCCGAGGTAGCGGGCGATGTAGACATGCTCGAAATAGGTCTCGTTGTAGGGGCCGGGGGTCAGCAGCACCACCCGCGGCCGGTCGCGCTTCGGGCTGAGCGACAGCAGCGTCTCCTTGAAGGCGTCGAAGAAGGGTCCCAGCGGCTCCACCTGGCAATGGCGGAAGCTGTCGGGCAGCACCTTGCCGAGAACCCCCCGGTTCTCCAGCGCGTAGCCGCTGCCGCTCGGCGCCTGGGTGCGGTCGGACAGCACCCACCAGCGCCCGTCCGGCGCGCGGGCGAGGTCGGCCGCGTAGAAATGCAGGTGGATGTCGCCGGGCACGCGGATGCCATGGACCGCCCGGCGGAAGCCGGGGTCGGCGTGGATGACCGCGGGCGGCAGCCGGCCGTCGCGGGTCAGGGTCTGCGGCCCGTAGAGGTCGGCGAGCACGGCGTTCAGCAGGGTGGCGCGCTGGACCAGGCCCGATTCGATGGCCTTCCATTCGTGGGCCGGCAGCAGGAGCGGGATCATGTCGAGCGGCCAGGGCCGCTCCATCCCCTTGGGGTCGCCGTAGATGTTGTAGGTGACGCCGTTCTGGTGGAGCAGGCGCCGCGCCTCCTCCCAGCGCTCGGCCATCACCTCGGGGTCGAGCGGGCCCAGCGTGCCCATGAAGGTCTGCCAGTGCGGGCGCATCTGCCCCTGCCCGGTGACCATCTCGTCATAGACCCGTCCGGCGCCATAGCCGAGCGCATCCGCTTCACCGAACAGGGAGCCCTGGAGGAACGGTTCCGGCCTTGGCCCCATGGCGTAGGCGGCGGAGGGTGGAAGGAAGGAATCGTGATCGGACAAGGCGGGTTCGGACGCTCATGGCTGGTGCGGATGCAGGAGGCCAGGAGTGTGAACGCCCGTTCCGGCCGATGCAAGCGGCGGTTCGGAGAGCCCCCGGCTGGTGGGTGGCGTCGCACGGATGGGGGGCGCGCCGGAGCGTCGGGGTGCGTGGTGTTGGCCGGGATGTGCGGGTCGATGACGCCCGGCCGGCCGACGATCGTCCGGGACGATCATCTGGAAGGCGTCGGTCCGGCCGCTGATGACGGCGGGAAGGGCGCCGGTCGTGGTCCCTCGACGGAAAATCCCTCATTGCCTGTGTTCCGGCCGCCGCCGGCCCCCCGCCGGGCGGCGGCCCGCGGCGCCGCGGGTGCGGCGGCGGTC
>JAEZHQ010000220.1 GCA_023416455.1 Pseudomonadota bacterium
CTCCTGGCGGGGCTTCGGACGCTCGACCGGCGGCTCCTTGGGCCGGGGCGGCTCCTTGGGCTTCGGCTTGGGCTTGGGCTTGGGCGGGGGCGGCGGCGGTTCGGGCAGCGCCACCTCCGGCTCGACCGGGGGGGGCTCGGGCAGCGGCTCGGGCAGCGGCTCGGGCTCGATCACGGGTTCCGGCGGCAGGTCCGGCTCGGGAAGCTGCTCCTCCAGCGGCGGCGGTTCCGGCGGCGGCGGCTCGGCCGGCTCCATGGGGGCCTGCTCGACGGGCGGGGCGACGGGCATGGGGGCGAGGTCGATCATCACCGCCGCCGGGGGCGGCTCCACGGCCTCCACCGCCACCCGCCAGGACAGCATGGCGGCCGCCAATCCGCCATGGGCGCCCAGCACCAGCAGCAGGCTGCCGCCCCAGCGCGCCATCGACCGGGCGACGGTTCCTCCGGGGGCGCAGGATCCGTCGTTCATGACCGCGCTCATCGGGCGCCCGGGGTTTCCAGCCCGACCAGCGCGACCTTCAGGTAGCCGGCGGCGCGCAGGGCGTTCATCACCTCGGTCAAGGCGCCGTAGTCGACGCTGCGGTCGGCGCGCAGGAACACGCGGGATCCCTTGTCGCCGCCGGTCACCGCGTCGAGCGCCGCGGCCAGCCCCTCACGGGTCGCCGGGCTGTCGCCCACGGTCAGCGAATGGTCGGCCTGGATGGTCAGGAACAGGGGCTTGTCGGGCCGGGCCTGCGGCTTGGCGGTGGAGGCCGGCAGGTCCACCGGCACGTCCACCGTCGCCAGCGGGGCGGCCACCATGAAGATGATCAGCAGGACGAGCATCACGTCGATGAAGGGCGTGACGTTGATCTCGTGGTTCTCGGCGAGATCGTCGCCGTCGTCCAGGCGGGCTGCCATGACGTTACTCCGCCGCCGAGGCGCGCGGCAGCGCGCAGCGGTCGATGTCGCGGCTCAGCAGGCGCAGCACCGCCGCCGAGGCGTCGCCCAGCATGCCGCGGTAGCCGCCGATGGACCGGGAGAAGGCGTTGTATATGACCACCGCCGGGATGGCGGCGACCAGGCCGATGGCGGTGGCGAGCAGGGCCTCGGCGATGCCCGGCGCCACCACCGCGAGGTTGGTGGTCTGGGTCTGGGCGATGCCGATGAAGCTGGTCATGATGCCCCACACCGTGCCGAACAGCCCGATGAAGGGGGCGGTCGAGCCGATGCTGGCGAGGATGCCGGTGCCGCGCATCATGCGCCGCCCCTCGGCCGCCTCGATCCGCTCCAGGCGGGAGGCGGCGCGCTCCTTCAGCCCCTCGCGCGACGGCGCGTCGGCGGACTGGTGCGCCTCGGCGATGGCCGCGCGCAGGAACTGGGCGGCCGGCCCGGTCTTGAAGCCGGTGTGCTCGGCCGCCTGGGTCAGGGAGCGGGCCTGCTCCAGCACCGCCAGGGCGGCGCGGGCGCGGCGCTTGGCCGCGGCCAGCTCCAGCGACTTGGCCAGGCACACGGTCCAGGTCGCCACCGAGGCCAGGGCCAGCCCGACCATGACCGCCTGGACGACGACGCTCGCTCCCATGAACATGCCCCATGGGGACAGGTCGTGGGGCAGGGTGGCGGTGGCCATGGGAAGGGCGTCGGCCGCCGCCCCGGCCACGGTTTCGGCCCCGGCCGCGGCTCCGGTCACGGCTCCGGTCACGGCTCCGGTCTCGGGGGCGGCGGCCTGCTGCGCGAAGGCGCTGCCCGCGGCGAGCGCCGTCCAAGCACCAGCGGCAGACGCGACGGCTCGCAGTTGAAGCGCTTTCAGCATAGGCGGCAAACTCCCCCAACTCGGAAACGGTCATAGCCTTATAGTGCGAGTAACTCGCAGTCGCACGTCTTTTCGACGGGGAGCGGCCATCACGCCGCGATGCGGGTGGCCGGCCTACGGCGTGGGCATGGGGGGCAGGGTCGCGCCGTCCCAGCCCCCACCCAGCGCCTTGTACAGGCTGACCAGCGCGTTGAAGCGGGCGAGCGTCGCCTGGACGACGGAATCGTTGGACTGGACGACCGTGCGCTGGGCGTCGAGCACGTTCAGGAACGGGACGGTGCCGGTGCGGAACCGCGCATCGACGATGCGCAGGGCCTCGGCGGCCTGCTCCTGGGCCGCCCGCGCGAAGCGCTCCTGGGCCTGCGCGGTGGTGGCGGCGCTCAGCGCGTCCTCGGTGTCGCGCAGGGCGGTCAGGACGGCGGAGTGGTAGGTCTCGGCCAGTTCACGGCGGCGCGCCGCCGCCGCGTCCTCCTGCGCCTCCAGCCGGCCGCCCTCGAACAGCGGCGCGGTCAGCGAGCCGGCGGCGTTGTAAAGCAGCCCGGCCGGGTTGAGCATGTCGGTCAGCGACGCGCTCTGCACCCCGCCCCGGGCGGTGAGGTCCAGCGACGGGAAGCGGGCGGCGCGGGCGGCGGCGACGTTGGCGGTGGCGGCGCGCAGGTTGGCCTCGGCCTGGCGGATGTCCGGACGGCGCGTCAGCAGCTCCGACGGCAGCCCGGCGGTGACCGGCGGCAGCGTCAGATCCATCAGCGAGGCGCTGCGCACCGCGAAGCCCTGCGGCGGGCGGCCGAGCAGGACGGCCAGCGCGTCGAGCGACTGCCGCTCGGCCTGCTGGAGCGCGGGCAGGGCGGCGCGCTGGCTGGCCACGGCGCTGCGCTGCTGCGCCAGCTCAAGCTGCGAGGCGGCGCCGAGCGCGACCTGGCGCTCCAGCACGGTCAGCACGTCCTCGGCGACGCCCAGGCTTTGCCGGGCCAGCCGCAGGCGGTCGCGCGCCGACAGCAGCTGGAAGAAGGTGCTGGCGACATCCGCGCGCAGCGTCAGGGCGACCGCCTCGCGGCTGTAGCGGCTGGCCTCCAGCTGGGTCCGCGCGGCGTCCGCCGTCGCCGCGTTGCGCCCGAACAGGTCGAGCTGGTAGCCGGCCTGGAGCGTCCCCTGATAGCTGCTCGACATCGACGAGACGCCGCCGGTGGCGCCGCTGCGGCCGATGCCGGTCCGCGTGCCGGCGTTGGGCGTCCAGCTGCGGCCGGCCGAGCCGGACAGGCCGAGCGTCGGTTGCAGGGCGGCGCCCGCCACGCGGGCCTGCGCCTCGGCCTGGAGGATGCGGGCGACGGCGGCGGCGAGATCGCGGTTGCCAGCCTCCGCCTCGGCGATCAGGGCGTCCAGCTCGGCGCTGCCGAAGCCCCGCCACCAGGCGGCGTCCGGCCACTGGCCGGGATTGCCGGCGGCGGTGTCCCAGGCTTCCGGCAGCCCGGCCTTCGGCGGTTCGTGGACGGGGCCGAGCGCGCAGGCCGACAGGAGCAGGGTTCCCGCCGCCAGGACGGCGGCGCGTGTCTTGGTCATCATCGTCACTCCGAAGCGAGCGCGACCACCGGGTCGAGGTCGGCCGCCTTGCGGGCCGGAAGGTAGCCGAACAGGAGACCGGTGGCGAAGGAGCAGCCGAAGGCCAGAAGCACCGGCCCCGGCGTCACCAGGACCGGGCGCCCGAAGGCGGCGAAGGCCCAGGTGGCGCCCAGCCCGACGGCCACCCCGATGGCGCCGCCCAGCGTGCAGATGGCCAGCGCCTCGCTGTTGAACTGGAGGAGGATGTTGATGCGGCGGGCGCCGGTGGCCATGCGCACGCCGATCTCGCGCGTGCGCTCGGTCACGCTGACCAGCATGATGTTCATCACCCCGATGCCCCCGACCAGGAGCGAGATGGCGGCGATCGAGCCGAGCAGGAGCGTGAGGGTGTTCTGCGTCTCGGTGGCGGTCTGGAGGATGGAAGCCATGTTGCGGATCTGGAAATCCTCCATCTGGTGGCGGGCGATGAGGAGCTGGCGGATGGCCTCCTCGGTCTCCTCGATGGCCGCCACGTCGGCGACCTGCACGGTGATGGTGCGCACGTAGCGCTGCCCGAACAGCCGCAGGCTGCCGGTGGTCAGGGGCACATAGGCGACGTCGTCCATGTCGGTCCCCATGGGCGAGGCGCCCTTGGGCGTCATCGTCCCGATCACCATGAAGGGGACGTTGTTCATCAGGATGTAGGATCCGATGGGATCCTCGCCGGCCGGGAACAGGGCGTTGGCGACGGTCCGGCCGATGACGGCGACCGGTGCGTAGGTCATCACGTCGTTGTCGTCGAAGAAGACGCCGGAGCCGACCGGCCAGTCGCGGGCCTTGGGAAAGGCGGCGCTGGTCGCCGTGACGGAGGTGGAATAGTCGCGCCCGCCGCGGCGCAGCGTGACGTTCCCCGGATATTCGGGGACGGCGGCGGCGACGTTGGGCAGCCCGGCGATGGCGTCGGCATCGGCCGCCACCAGGGTCGCCGTCACGCCGCCCGAGGGCCGGACGTTGGGCGCCCCCGGCCGGACCAGCAGCAGGTTTGTGCCCATGGAGGTGATGCGGTTCAGCACCTCCTGCTGGGCGCCGTTGCCGATGGCCAGCATGGCGACGACCGAGGCCACCCCGATGATGATGCCGAGCAGGGTCAGCAGCGTGCGCATCACGTTGTTGCGCAGCGCGTGCAGCGCCATCCGCCCGGCTTCCAGGACATCGCCCGCGGTTACCGGTTCCGCCCTGCGCCGGCCGCCGCGGCGCCCGCCGCCCTCCGCCGCCGGCCCCTCCGCCGCCGGTCCCTCCGCCACCGATGCGGCGGCCGGGGCCGCCGCGGGCTGCGTCACGTCGGAGACGATGCGGCCGTCCCTCATCTCCACCACCCGGTTGGCCTGGCGGGCCACGGCGGGGTCGTGGGTGATGAGCAGGACGGTGTGGCCGCGCTCGTTCAGGTCGCGCAGCAGGCGCATCACCTCGATCCCGCTCTGGCTGTCGAGCGCGCCGGTCGGCTCGTCGGCCAGGATGATGCCGCCGCCGTTCATCAGCGCCCGCGCGATGGACACGCGCTGCTGCTGGCCGCCGGAAAGCTGCGAGGGCCGGTGGTCCAGCCGCTCGCCGAGGCCGAGCGTGGTCAGCAGCTCGCGCGCCCGCCGGCCCCGCTCCTCCCGCGGCATGCCGGCGTAGACGGCGGGCATTTCGACATTCTCGCTGGCGGTCGAGGCGGACAGCAGGTTGTACTGCTGGAAGATGAAGCCGAAGCGCTCGCGCCGCAGCACGGCGCGGCGGTCGCCGTCGAGGCCGGTGACGTCCTCCCCGTCCAGCCGGTAGCCGCCCGAGGTCGGCCGGTCCAGCAGGCCGATCAGGTTCATCAGCGTCGACTTGCCGGAGCCCGACGCGCCCATGATGGCGAGGAACTCGCCGGCCCGGATGTCGAGCGTGATGCCGCGCAGGACCGGCACCTCCAGCGCGCCGCGCCGGAAGGTCCGTGTCACGTCGCGCAGCGCGATCTGCGGGGCGGTCACAGGCGGGGCGTCCGCGCCGCGCCGGGCGGTGGTCCGCCCGGCGGTCCACCGGGTCCGCCGGGTCCGCGGGCCGGCTGGGCCGGGGCCGTCCCGTCCAGCACCACCTGGTCGCCGGCCTCCAGGCCCCGGCGGACCTCCGCCATGACCCGGTTGCTCACCCCGATCTCCACCGTGCGCTCCACCGGCTCGCCGTTCTCCAGGACGCGCGCGACATACTGGCCGCGGCTGCGCGGCACCGGGCGCAGCGCCGCCATCGGGACCACCGGCACGTTCCTGGCCTGGCCGGCGACGAAGAACACATGCGCGCTCATCTGCGGCAGCAGCTCGTGGCCGGGGTTCGGCACGTCGAACAGCGAGGCGAACAGGACCACGTTGTTGACCACCTCCGGCGTCGGCAGGATCTGGCGCAGGGTGCCGGTGCGGCGGCGCTCGGGCTGGCCCAGCGTGGTGAAGTAGGCGGGCATGCCCAGCTTGAGCCGGGGCACGTCGGCCTCCGACACCTGCGTGCGCACGGTCATGGTGTCCAGCTCGGCGATGCGCAGGATGATCGGCGCCTGCTGGTTGGCGTTCAGCGTCTGGCCGAGCTTGGCGGTGATGTCCACCACCGTGCCGGCGATGGGCGCGTAGATCTTGGTGTAGCTGAGGTTCGCCTGGTCGCCCTTGAGCGTCGATTCGGTCTGCTTGATCTGGGCTTCCAGCCCGGTGATCTGCGCGGCCAGGGCCTTGCGGGCGGCGTCGGCGCTGTCATAGGCGTCCTGGCTGGTGGCGCGGTCGGCCAGCAGGCGGCGCTGCCGGTCGAACTGCTTTTCCGCCAGCGCCAGCTGCACCTGCCGTTCGGTGACCTGGGCGCGCAGGCTGAGGAGCTGCGCCTGGTCGGCGGCGACCCGCGCCTCGTACACGGTGGGATCGATCTGGGCCAGGAGCTGGCCCTGCTCCACCGTGTCGCCGAAATCCACCAGGATCGCCTTCAGCTGGCCGGACACCTGGGTGCCCACGTCGACGTAGGTGCGCGCTTGCAGGGTCCCGACCGCGGACACCGTGTCCTCCACCGCGCCGACCGCCACGGTGTGGGTGCGCAGGGCAGGGGCCGGATTGGCGTTGGCACCCCACAGCCACCATCCGAACGCGACCGCGGCCGCGGGGACCGAAGCAAGGAGCAAGCGTTTCACGAAATCGTCCATCCACCAGTGAAGTGCACCGGCCTTTTCAAGCCTGCTTCGCCCCAAGGCGCAAGCGCGACTTAATTGCAGAGTGTAACAATGTGTAACCACGATGCGCCGGCGCCGCCCGTCCGGCTGCGCCACGGGAAAAACGCCGCCGGCCGTCAAAAAGCTGTTGCCAGCCTCGGCCGATCGGCCTATATACCGCCTCCCGACGCGACGGCCGCCGACAAGGGCGCCGACGGGTTGGACGCAGCAGGAAAGCCAGGCAGGCTCAACCGACATTCCGGACCCGGCGGTCCGCTCCCGACGAGGGGGCAGGCGCGGGGTCCCACGGTTCGAGCGGGCGGACCCGCGGTTTCTTGGACAAGTGGATACCGTGTTGTGAGAAGGGATGCGCAGGCGGCGGCCTTAAGGGCTGCGTTGCGCGACCGGTTCCCCGGCGGGGAGCACGGCTCGCGGTCGCCTGAGAGCA
>JAEZHQ010000222.1 GCA_023416455.1 Pseudomonadota bacterium
CCACCTTGTCCATCAGGCGCCCGCGGCCCTTGCGCAGGCGCTTGACGCGCCGGCGGCTGTGCTCGCCGAGGTCGATGATGCACATCTCGCCGCGCGCCGGCTCCGTGGTCATGGCCGCGGGCGCCGCAGGCGCCGTCGTCGTGGTCTCCGTCGCCTTGAACGGCGTGCCGGTCGTCTCGTTCACCATTGGCCTTTGTCTCACCGTGATAAAGGAAACGTTTGAGGGTCCTGGCGCCGTGCGCCCGCCACCGGCACCGCCGGCGGCGAATCCGGAACGGACCGGCCGCGGACCGGCCGGCGCGCGATCAGTCGCGGCTCCGCCGCAGGGCCTTGCCGATGTTGCGGAAATAGTCGCGCGCCCAGCCGTTCTTCTTCTTGCGGTTGGAGCGTTCGTGCAGGTCGAGGTACGCGCTGATCAGCCGGATGCCGCGGATGGCGGATTTCCGGGTGCGCTTCTCCAGCGGGCGCAGCGCGCGCGACTGCTCCTTGCGGCAGCCGCGCCCCTCCTGCTCGACGCGCAGCACGCCCTGGCGATCGGGATGGACCAGGTAGACCTTGACCGGCTCGTCTTCGCCGCGGTCACGGTCGTGGCCGTAGCCGTTGCGGAGGTCGTCGGCGTCGATGGACTCGACGACCCGGCGCGCCCCGCCCGACGTCCGGCGGAGAACCACGACATGTTCGACATCGTCGCCGAGCCTGCGATACCTTCCCATGCTCCCCTCTCCGGTGCTTGCGCTCTGATCAGGCGCCGCAGCTTGATGCGCGGCCGAGAACGGCATACGCCGATGTTGCCACAATATACACTGAAAATATCATCCGTTGAAAGCTGATTCATTATATCCCGCGGACTTGAAATCCGGTTGGACTTGCTCAAGCCAAGGCGAGTTCGTAGGATGCCGGCACCGCGCAAATCGGTGCAGGCGCACAGCCTTGCCTTCCTGATGCGGGGAACCGATGGGTTCGGGACGTGGGCTGATTCGAGACAGGGGTGGGGTGGAGATGGGCGGTTCCTGGTTCGTCCGGGCCAAGCCGAAACCGGACGCGCCGTTGCGTCTGTTCTGTTTCCCGCACGCCGGAGGAGCGGCCTCGGCGTATTTCGCGTGGGGGGCGGCGCTCGACGGGGTCGACGTCGCGGCGGTCCAGCTGCCGGGCCGCGAGGGCCGTCTCGCCGAATCGCCCGAAACGGACATGGCGACGCTCCTCGACCGCCTGGCCGGGGCGCTGGCGGCAACGCTCGACGGGCGCCCCTTCGCCTTCTTCGGCCACAGCATGGGGGCGGTCCTGGCCTACGAGACGGCGCGCGGCCTGCGCCGCCGCGGGCTGCCGGAACCGGTTCACCTCCACGTGTCGGGCCGCCGCGCGCCCACCCTGCCGGTGACCGAGCCGCCGCTTCACCCGCTGCCCGACGACGCCTTCATCGCCGAGTTGAACCGCCGCTTCGGCGGGCTCCCGGCGGCGATCCTGGCGGAGCCCGACCTGCTGGCGCTGTTCCTGCCGACGCTGCGCGCCGACATCACGCTGCTGGAACGCCACAGCTTCCACGCCGACCCGCCGCTCGCCCTGCCGATCACCGCCTACGGCGGGCAGGACGACCGGCAGACGCCGCCGGAGTCGCTGGACGGCTGGGCGGCGCTGACCACCGGACCCTTTGCCGCGCGCCTGCTGCCGGGCGGCCATTTCTTCCTGCACGAGAACCGGGACGCCTTCCTCAGGGTGTTCGCCGCCGCGCTGGACCGCAGCCCCGTCCCGGCCTGACGCCCGATGGCCGCCCGCGACTTCCGTCCCGTCGACGCCGACGCCGCCACGGTGCAGCGGCGGGTGGCCGGCGCGCTCGCCGAGGCGCTGGGCATCGATCCCGGGTCGATCGCGCCCGGCGAGCGGTTCAGCCGCTACGGCCTGACCTCGCGGCTCGCCGCCGGCCTCATCGCCCGGCTGTCCGCGGACTTCGACCGCCGCCTCCCCGCCACGCTGGTGTGGGACCACCCGACGCTCGACCGGCTGGTCGGCTTCCTCACCGGGCGGGCCGACGCCGATGCCGGCCCGGGTGCGGCGCGCCGGCTGGCCGACGGCGAGCCCATCGCCGTCGTCGCCGTCGCCTGCCGGCTGCCCGGGGCGGCCGACCCGGAGGCGTTCTGGCGCCTGCTGGAGGAGGGGCGCGACGCGGTCGGCCCGATGCCGGCCGGGCGCTGGGACGTCGAGCGGCTCTACGACCCGGACCCGGCCGCCCCCGGGCGCATGGCCACCCGCTGGGGCGGCTACCTGCCGGCGGTGGACGGCTTCGACGAGGCGTTCTTCGGCATCTCCCCGGCCGAGGCGCGGGAGATCGACCCGCAGCAGCGCCTGATCCTCGAACTCGCCTGGGAGGCGCTGGAGCGCGCTTCGATCCGGCCCTCCACCCTGGCCGACAGCCGCACCGGCGTGTTCATGGGGGCCATGTGGTCGGAATACGGCCGGATCGACCCCGGCCTGGAGGCCATCGCCCAGCATTCGGCGACCGGCCGCGACACCGGCGTCATCGCCAACCGCGTCAGCTACCTGATGGGGCTGACCGGCCCCAGCCTCACGGTCAACACCGCCTGTTCCTCGTCGCTGGTCGCCGTCCATCTCGCCTGCCGCAGCCTGCGCGACGGCGAGAGCACGCTGGCGCTGGCCGGCGGGGTCAACCTGATCCTGACGCCCGACAGCACGGTCGCCATGACCAAGTTCGGCGCCATGGCCCCGGACGGCCGGTCCAAGGCGTTCGACGCCCGCGCCAACGGCTATGTGCGCGGCGAGGGGGCCGGGGTGGTCGTGCTGAAGCCCCTGTCGGCGGCGCTGGCCGACGGCGACCCGGTGCTGGCGCTGCTGCGCGGCAGCGCGGTGAACAACGACGGCCCGTCCAACGGGCTGACCGCACCCAGCCCGGAGGCCCAGCGCCGGGTGCTGCGCGACGCCTGCGCCGACGCCCGGGTGCCGCCGGGCGAGGTCGACGTGGTCGAGGCGCACGGCACCGGCACCATGCTGGGCGACCCCATCGAGGCGGGGGCGCTGGGCGCCGTCTACGGGCAGGCACGGGATCCCGGCCGGCCGCTCCTCGTCGGCTCGGCCAAGACCAACATCGGCCATCTGGAGGCCGCCGCCGGCGTGGCCGGCCTGATCAAGGCGGTCGCCGCGCTCGGGCACGCCACCGTGCCGCCCAGCCTGCATTTCGAGACGCCGAACCCGCACATCGACCTCGACGCGCTCAACCTGCGCGTCCCGACGGCGCCGACCCCCTGGCCGCGCGGCCCGCATCCGCGGCGCGCCGGGGTCAGCTCCTTCGGCTTCGGCGGCACCAACGCCCACGCCGTCATCGAGGAGTGGCGCCCCGGCCTCCTGCCGCCCCGCCGCACCGGCGGCCCGACGGCCGGCCGGCCGCTGGTCTTCGTCTATTCCGGGAACGGCGCGCAGTGGCCGGGCATGGGCCGCGACCTGCTGGCGGCGGATCCCGCCTTCCGCGCCGGGGTCGAAGCCTGCGACGCCGCCTTCCGCGCGCTCGCCGACGGCTGGCGGGTGCTCGACGAGCTGGCCGCCGACCCGTCGCGGTCGCGCCTGTCCGACACGGTGGTGGCGCAGGCTCTGACCTTCTCGGTGCAGGTCGGGCTGACCCGGCTGCTCGCCGACCGCGGCCTGACCCCCGCCGCCGTGGTCGGCCACAGCCTGGGCGAGGTGGCGGCGGCGCACGCCGCCGGCATCCTCGGGCTGGAGGAGGCCGCCCGCATCGTCGCCACCCGCGCCGCCTTGCAGGCGGAAGCCGCCGGCGACGGCGCCATGGGGCTGGTCGAGCTGACCTGGGCCGAGGCCGAGGCGGCGCTGGCCGCCCATCCCGGCGTCGTGGTCGCCGGAGCCAACGCCCCCGACGCGGTGACCGTCGC
>JAEZHQ010000354.1 GCA_023416455.1 Pseudomonadota bacterium
GCCCGGCACCGCCTCCCCCCGGGCCAGCCGCGCCGCCACCGGGGCGAAGAGGTCGCGGCCGTGGAAGCTGGCCGACAGCCGGTCCGGCCGCCAGTCGATGGTCCAGGCCTGCACCGCCCGGGCGCGCCGCCGCACCAGCTCGAACAGCCCGTTGTCGGGGCCGACGAAGAAGCGCCCGTCCGCCTCGACCACCAGCGGCCGGCGGTCGGTGCCGACGCCGGGATCGACCACGCCGACGAACACCGTCGGCCCCGCCTCCCCGCCGGCCGGGAACTCCCCGGCGTAGGCGGCCAGCAGATAGGCCGACAGCTGCGGGTCGAAGGCCGGCGCGTCGGCGAACAGGTCGATCACCGGCACACCCGGCGCGTGACGGGCCAGAACCGCCTTCATCTGCCCCGTGTAGGGGCCGGCAAGGCCGAAGTCCGTAAACAGCACGATCATGGCGCCAGTATAGCCCGCGCCGCAGCCCCCGGTAAGCCATAAGGCCGGCCCGCCGCCATCTTGCAAGCACGCGGAACGGTGTCATATAGGCAATGGAACGCAAATGCTCTCCGTAGCGTTTATTTGGCTTCCATGCCTATGGATTGAGAAACGTCGACGACGACAATGAATATGAACACATGCTCAAAAACCTTCAGCGGATGTCGCCTGACGGGATTTCTGCGCGGCATGGTGCTGGCGCTGCTGGTGTCCGCCGCCCTGGCGGCGCCGACCGCCGCGGGCGAGGCGGGCGGCGGGCGCCTTGCCGTGGTCGCCAGCACCGGCATGGTCGCCGACCTCGTCCGTGCGGTGGCTGGCGACCGGGTGGAGGTGTCGGCGCTGATGGGCGAAGGGGTGGACCCCCACCTCTACAAGCCGACGCGCTCCGACACCGCCCGGCTGCTGCGCGCCGACGCGGTGTTCATCAACGGGCTGCTGCTGGAGGGCAAGATGGGCGATGCCTTTGCCCGGCTGAAGGAGGCCGGCAAGCCGGTGGTCGCGGTGGCGGAGGCGCTGCCCGCGGAGCGGCTGGTCAGCCCGCCGGGCTTCGACGGCGCCCACGACCCCCATGCCTGGATGGACGCCGCCCTGTGGGCGGACACCCTGCCCGCCGTGCGCGACGCCCTGGGCCGGCTCGACCCGGCCGGCGCCGCGACCTACGCCCGCAACGCCGAGGACTACGGGGCGCGGCTGCGCGCGCTCGACGCCTACGCCCGCCGCGTCCTCGGCTCCATCCCCGCCAACGCCCGCGTCCTGGTCACCGCCCACGATGCCTTCAACTATCTGGGCCGCGCCTACGGCATCGAGGTGCGCGGCATCCAGGGCATCAGCACGGAGTCGGAGGCCGGGCTGAAGGCCATCGAGGAGCTGGTCGCCCTGCTCGTCGAGCGCCGCATCCCCGCCGTCTTCCCGGAGACCAGCGTGTCCGACCGCAACGTGCTGGCGCTGATCGAGGGGGCGGCGGCGCGCGGCCACCGGGTGGCGCTGGGCGGCGCCCTGTTCTCCGACGCCATGGGCGCCCCCGGCAGCTACGAGGGGACCTACATCGGGATGATCGACCACAACGTCACCGGCATCGCCCGCGCGCTCGGCGGCGAAGCCCCCGCCTCCGGCTTCCAGGGCAAGCTCGCCCTGGCCCAGCGGTGAGGAGAGGCGCCCCATGCAGTATCTCTGGCGCACCCCCGGCAGCCGCACCCTCCCCGAGGACGCCTCCCCCATCGGTCCGAGCCCGCTGGCCGTCCACGACCTGACCGTCGCCTACCACCGCAAGCCGGTGCTGTGGGCGGTGGACTATGTGGCCCCGCCGAGCGGACTGATCGCCGTGGTCGGCCCCAACGGCGCCGGCAAGTCCACCCTCATCAAGGCCTGCCTGGGGCTGGTGCCCACGGTGTCGGGCCGCGTCGAGCTGTTCGGCCGCCCGGTCGCCCGGCAGCGCCGCCTGATCGGCTACGTGCCGCAGCGGGAAAGCGTCGACTGGGACTTCCCGGTCTCCGCCCTGGACGTCGTCGCCATGGGCCGCTACGGCAGGATCGGCTGGTTCCGCCCGGTCTCGCGCGCCCACAAGGAGGCCGCCCTGCACGCTCTGGAGCGGGTCGGCATGGCCGATTTCGCGCGGCGCCAGATCGGCCAGCTGTCCGGCGGCCAGCAGCAGCGCGTCTTCCTGGCCCGCGCGCTGGCCCAGGAGGCGCAGATCTACTTCATGGACGAACCCTTCGCCGGAGTCGACGCGGCGACCGAGCGCGCCGTGCTCCAGGTGCTGCGCGACCTCGACGCGGCCGGGCGCACCGTGCTGTGCGTCCATCACGACCTGCAAACGGTCGGCGCCTATTTCGACCATGTCCTCCTTCTGAACACGCGCGTCGTCGCCCACGGGCCGGTGGCGCGCACCCTGACGCCCGAGCTTCTGGCCCGCACCTACGGCGGCCGGCCGCTGCCGCTCGCGCCGGCCGCCGGCCCGGCGGAGGCCGCCGGCCAATGACGCTCCCGGTCCCGCCCCCGGCCCTGGAGGAGGCCGTCCGCATCCTGACCCTCCAGGCCGGCTTCAACAGCGCCGTGGTGGTGGCCGGGACGGCGGCGCTGGGGATGGCCGGCGGCACCGTCGGCACCTTCCTGCTGCTTCGCCGCCGGGCGCTGGTCAGCGACGCGCTCAGCCACGCCACCCTGCCGGGCATCGCCGTCGCCTTCCTCGCCGGAGCCGCGCTCGGCCTGCCCGGCCGTTCGCTGCCCCTGCTGCTGGGCGGCGCCGTGGCCAGCGGGGTGCTCGGCCTGCTGACCGTCCAGGCGCTGACGCGCTTCACCCGGCTGACCGAGGACGCGGCCATCGGGGCGGTGCTCTCGGTGTTCTTCGGGGCGGGCGTGGTGCTGCTCAGCCTGATCCAGACGCTGGAGCTGGGCGGGCAGGCCGGGCTGAAGACCTTCATCCTGGGCCAGACGGCGGCGATGGCGCAGGGCGAGGCGATCGGCATCGGGCTGCTGGCGGCGGCGGCGGCGGCGGCCGTCGCCCTGCTGTTCAAGGAGCTGCGCATGCTGGCCTTCGATCCCGGCTTCGCCGCGGTGCAGGGCTGGCCGGTGGCGCGGCTCGACCTCGCGCTGATGGGGCTGGCCACGCTGGTGACGGTGATCGGCCTGCAAACGGTAGGGCTGATCCTGATCGTCGCGCTTCTGATCATTCCCCCCGCGGCGGCGCGCTTCTGGACCGACCGGCTGGCGACCATGACCGTCGCCGCCGCCGCCATCGGGGCGCTGTCGGGCTGGCTGGGCGCCGCCCTGTCGGCCATGCTGCCGCGGCTGCCGGCCGGGGCGGTCGTCGTCCTGGTGGCGGGCGCCGCCTTCCTGGCCAGCTTCCTGTTCGCCCCGGCGCGCGGCCTGGTCGCCGTCGCCCTGCGCCAGGCCCGCCTGCGCCTCGAC
>JAEZHQ010000221.1 GCA_023416455.1 Pseudomonadota bacterium
CTCCTGATGACCTCGCACGACCGCGAGTTCATGAACCGGATCGTCACGAAGATCATCGAGATCGACGGCGGGTCGCTGACCAGCTACTCCGGCGATTACGCCTTCTACGAGCGGCAGCGGGCGCTGAAAGAGAAGCAGCAGGAGGCGCAGTTCGAACGGCAGCAGGCCATGCTGGCGAAGGAGCTGAAGTTCATCGAGCGCTTCAAGGCCCGCGCCTCACACGCCAGCCAGGTTCAAAGCCGGGTGAAGAAGCTGGACAAGATCGAGCGTTTCGAGCCGCCGAAGCGCCGCCAGATCGTGTCGTTCGACTTCCCGCCGGCCCCGCGCTCGGGCGAGGACGTGGTGGTGCTGAGAAGCCTGCACAAAGGCTACGGCGGCCGGGCCATCTATCAGGGGCTCGACCTCACGATCCGCCGCAAGGAGCGCTGGTGCGTCATGGGCGTCAACGGCGCCGGCAAGTCGACGCTGCTGAAGCTGGTGGCGGGCACGACCGAGCCGGACGCCGGGACCGTCACCGTCGGCGGCAGCGTCAGGATGGGCTATTTCTCCCAGCACGCGATGGAGCTGCTCGACGGCGACAGGACGGTGTTCGAGTCGCTGGAAGCGTCCTTCCCGCAGGCGAGCCAGGGGTCGCTCCGGGCGCTGGCCGGCTGTTTCGGTTTCTCCGGCGATGACGTGGAAAAGAAATGCCGTGTCCTGTCCGGCGGAGAAAAGGCCCGGCTCGTGATGGCGACCATGCTTTTCAACCCGCCCAATCTCCTGGTGCTCGACGAGCCGACCAACCATCTCGATCTCGACACCAAGCAGATGCTGATCACGGCGCTGGCCGCTTACGAGGGCACCATGCTGTTCGTGTCGCACGACCGGCATTTCCTGGCGGCGCTCTCCAACCGGGTGCTGGAGCTGACGCCGGAGGGCGTTCACCAGTATGGCGGCGGTTATACGGACTATGTGGCGCGCACCGGGCAGGAGGCTCCCGGGCTGCGCGGCTGATCCGGGGCATCACGCCGAACCGGTTTCGAGGATGGCGACAAGGTCGGATTCGACATCACGCGGCAGTGCCAGCGCCCTGAGCTTTTCAACGGTCGTCTCGACCGGATACCGGAAGGACTTGAGTTCGAACCGGCCATCCTGCCAGACGGCATAGTTGGCGAGCGGGGCGCCGGTCCGAGGCTGGCCGAGGCTGCCCGGATTCAGCACCGTCTTGTCGCCGACCCGGCGAAGGAACGGCATGTGGGTGTGGCCGACGAGCAGGACATCGGCCGGGAGAGCCTTGAGTTCCGCGGCCCAACCCTCCGCATCCGCCGGATGCCGGCCGTAGAGCGGGTCGGCGGGCATCGCGTGGGTCAGGTGGAACACGACCCCGCCGCGCTCGGCCCGCGCGTGCAGGGGAAGGCCGCGGAGGTAAGCCTTCTGCGCATCGCTCAGGACGGATGAGCTGTGGCGCCTGGTCGCTTCGGCCATCGCGCGATAGCGGGCGCTCCACCGTGAATCGTCGTCGCAGGCAACCGCGTGGTCGTGATTGCCCCGCACGACCAGCGAGGCTCTCTCCATCACCTCGGCAACGACCTCCCCCGGTTGCGGCCCGTAGTTGACGAGATCGCCGAGCACCCAGAGTTCGTCGTACTCCTCGGGCAGGGCGCGCAAGGCGTCGTGGTTGCCATGGATGTCGGATAGGATGACCAGCTTCATCATGGCCTCCAGGGGCTACAGGCGGATCAGGACGACGCCCAGGATGAGCGTGGCCGCACCGGCCAGCCGGGTGACGCTCGCCGGCTGCTGCGGCAGTCCGAGCAGGCCGAAGTGGTCGAAGGCGAGCGAGCCGATCATCTGGCCGACGACGATCAGGGCGAGGACCGTCGCGGCGCCGAGGCGCGGGACCATGAGGATGGCGGTTCCGATGAACAGCGCGCCGAAAACCCCCCCGCTCCATGACACCCACGACGTGGACCCGGCGAGGGAATCCGACAGCCGGGGACCCGGGGCGACCAGCGCGACCGCCAGCATCGCCAGCATGCCGACGGCGTAGCTGACGAATCCCGCCCACCAGGGCGACCCAAGCTCGGTCCGCAGGTTTGCGTTCAGAACCTGTTGCAGGGCGACGCTCACCCCGGCGCCGACCACCAGGAGGTATGAGAATGCGGACAAAGCAGCGGTCATGCCGGACTCCCCATCAGGCGCGGGCGTGCATGGGCTCCGTCCATGCGTCGCCCCGGCCGGACAGGTAGCAGGCCGGAGCCGCGGCTGTCTGGAACGGATGTGACTTACCCTGCCCGGTATCGCCCCGGGGTGACGCCGAACGCGCGCCGGAAACAGCGGCCCAGATGGCTTTGGTCGGAAAAGCCGGTCTCGGCGGCGACCGCCGCGATCGCTTCGCCCGTCCTGAGCAATCGTCGCGCGTCGTTCAGGTTCTCCAGCAGCCGGAACGCGCGCGGCGGCACGCCGTGTCTTTTCCTGAACTGGCGGGAAAAGCCCTCGCGGCTCATGCCGGCGCGCTGGGCCGCCTGGCTCACGCTGCCCCACGATCCGGCGTCCGTGGGTCTGCCGATCGGACCGGGAAGACCGGCGGCACAGCATCCGTGGTCCTCGGCAATCATCGCGAGGTCGGACCAGCCGATCCGCCCCTGCCTGCGCCAGTGCCGGACCAGGCCGGCGATCAGGTCGCCGGCCGCGTATGCTCCCGGTGGCATATAGATGTTGATGCAAACGACCTCCGACGGCTCGGACAGCGAGCGGTGGAGGGTTCGCGCCGGGATGTGCATCCCCTCGCCGGGGGCGATGCTGGACAGCTCATCGCCGATGACGAAGCGGCGCCGTCCCGACAGAACGAACGTCACCTGATCCTCGTCATGAAAATGAACCGGCAGCGCGACGTCGAGGCCACGCACCGTTCCCAGCTCGACGATGCGGCTGCCGGGTGGGCGCCGGTAGGTCCAGGTTTCATCCGGATGCGGCGCGGGATTCGGCCGGTCGGGAGAGCGAATCCATGTCATCGGCTCCATGTGATCGGCGCTCCACTCCGTCCCGACCGGGTGTCAAACGGCGGCCGTCCGTTCGACCCTGCCCATGATGCCGCGACCATCCGGCTTCGTCCATCCGCTCGCAGGGCCGGGATGGCCCGGAGGTTCGGACGGGGGCAGCGGGGGCGTCGTCCGACGATGCGGGGCGCCGGCGGCCGCGGCTATTTGGTCTCCTGGCTGCTCAGGTCGGAGGGGTTCTGCGAGCGGGTCGGCTCGTTGGGCTGGCCGGGCTCGCTGGCCAGCCAGTTGGGGCGCGGCACCGGGTTGCCCTGGAGGTCCGGCGGCGCCGCCCGCACCATGGCCAGCGCCTCCTGAAGCGCGCTGGACTGGGTCTCGCCGCTGGTGCTGGCCTTCGGCGTGCGGACGCCCTGGGCGTTGGGCGGCGGCTCCTGGCTCTGCTGGACGGCCGGGTCCTGCGCCAGCGCCTCCTTGGGTGCCTCCTGGGCGATGACGGCGGTGGCCAGCGTCAGGACGACGGCCAGGGGGATGGCGACGGGGGCGGCGAGAAGGGTGATGGCGCGCAAGGCTGGTCCTCCTTCCGGGACGGTCGGAACTGTCCCCTGAACAACAGGGTTGCGGGCACCAAGTCCCCCTCCGCCGTGTTTTCCCGACATGGCCACGACCGATCCGCCCACGACCGATCCGTCCACCCTGCCGCCGCCCTTCCGCCCGCAGCCCATCGCCGCGGGCGATCCCTTCGCCGTGGCCTGCGCCGAGGCCGCCCGGGGGGCGGAGGCCGGCACGCTGGTCTGGGCGGCGCGCCGCGACCGGCTGGACATGGCCGTGGTGCTGGGGCCGGACCGGCCGCTGGACGAGACGCGGCGGATCGTCGCCGTGGCCATGGCGGCGCTGGCCGACGCGCTGGAGGCGCTGGGGCCGCCCAACCTGACGGTCGGCTTCGGCTGGCCCGACCGCCTCCTGGTCAACGGCGCGCTGGTCGGCGGGCTGCGCTTCGCTGCGGCACCCGGCGCCGCCGGGGCCGCGATTCCGGAGACCGCGATTCCGGATTGGGCGGTGGTCGGCGCCACCGTGGACGTGGCGGGCGATCCCGACGACCCCGATCCCGGCCGCCACCCGGAGCGCAGCGCGCTGCGCGAGGAGGGTTTCGGCGACATCGAGGCGCCGGCCCTGCTGGAGAGCGTCGCCCGCCACCTGCTGTCCTGGCTGGACCTCTGGGAGGATGCCGGATTCGAGGCCGTCGAGCGGATCTGGCGGCGGCGCCTCGACCGCCCCGCCGCGCTGTCGGCGCCCGGCCCCGCCCTGGAGTGGCCGAACTGGGAGTGGCCGAACCGGGAGCGGCCGAGCTGGGAGCGGCCGAGCTGGGAGCTGCCGGAACGGAGGGTGCCATGGACCGGGCCGAACGGCTGAGCGTCGGCGTCGTCGTGGAGCGCCGGCGTCTCGACAACCCCTGGGTCGAGGTGGGCTGGCGGGTGATCGGCGCGCTGCCGGGGGTGCCCGACCTGCCGGCCTGGAGCGTGCTGGAGGAGTCCGGCGCCGCCACCCGCTTCTACGCCGGCACCGCCGAGATCGCCCTGCACCCCGGCGAGGCCGAGAGTTACAAGCTCAACCTCGACGGCCCGCGGCCCGCGCTCTACGTCATCCTGCGCCGCGACGGCGGGAGCGGGCCGGGCCTGCGGCTGCTGGGCGTGACCGCCGATCCCGGCGAGGTCGACGCCCATTCCGACGCCGGGGACGACCTGATCGAGGCGGTGCCCCTGCCGGCGGCGGTCGCGCTGTGGATGCGGGACTTCGTCGACCGCCACTTCGTCGAGCGCCCCTTCCACAAGCGGCAGCGCGACCGCGCCGACCCCGAGGCGCTGGGCCGCCGCCCGCCGTCGCCCCATCCGCAGGAGAAGGACCATGGCTGAGCCCGAAGGCTTCCTGGACCGCTGGTCGCGGCTGAAACGCGAGGCGCGGGCGGAGCCGGCACAACCCCCCCTGCCGCCCGGGGAGGAACCGGCCGAGACCGGGACCGGGGCCAAGTCCGAGACCGTGGCCGGCGCGGCGCCGGCCGCGGCGCCCTTCGACCCGGACAGCCTGCCGCCGGTGGACAGCCTGGGCGCCGACAGCGACTACACGCGCTTCCTGTCCGCCGAGGTGCCGCCGGCGCTGCGCCGGCTGGCGCTGCGCCGGGCCTGGGTCAGCGACCCCAAGATCGCCGGCTTCCGCGGCTTTGCCGAATACGACTGGGACTGCAACGCCCCCGGATACGGCCGGCTTCTCCCCACCGACGACATCCGCGGCATGATCGAGGCGGTGTTCCGCGAAGAGCCGAAGCCCGCCCCCGCGGAGTCCCCGGAGGCCCCCGAGGCGGCCGCCGTCGCGGCCGCGGAAGCCCCCGCCGCTCCCGCCCCCCCGGATCCCCGTCCGGAGGGGGAGGAGGGCGGCGCGGTCGCGCAGGCGGCGGGGCCGGACGGGGATCCGGACCGCGGATAGACCGGGCCGGCACCCGTCCGCCGTACCCCCTCCGCCCAGCGCGGACCGGGCCGCGCGACATTCGAGGTCCGGCGCTGTTGACGGTGAGAAGCCGGTCCTTGGCCGGTGCATGGCGGGGCGAACAGGGGTGGGGCATGGCGGCTTTCGCCGGACCGGAGGTCGAGCCGGAAGGCGTGGAGGATGCGGACCTGCTGCGCGCGCGGCTCTACACGTTGCTGGCGCAGTTGCTGGCCCGGCCGCCGCCGCGCGCCCTGCTTGCCGTCGCCGCCGGCCTGAGCGGCGACGGCACGCCGCTCGGCCGCGCCTTCGACGCGCTGGCCGTCCGGGCCGTCGCCGCCGGCGAGCGGTCCGCCGAACGGGAGTTCCACGCCCTGTTCATCGGCGTGACCCGCGGCGAGCTGGTCCCCTTCGCCTCCTACTACCGCACGGGCTTCCTGAACGACCGGCCGCTGGCGCGCCTGCGCGCGGATCTCGACGCCCTCGGGATCGAGCGCGCCCCCGGCGTGTCCGAGCCCGAGGACCACATCGCCGCCCTGTGCGAGGTGATGGCCGCCCTGATCGGGGAGGGCGCGGACCTGCACCGGCAAAAGCGCATCTTCGAACGCCACCTCGCGCCCTGGGCCGGCCGGTTCTTCGCCGACCTGGAAGAGGCGTCGGCGGCGGTTCTGTACCGGCCGGTGGGGACCATCGGCCGGCTGTTCCTGGACATCGAAGCCGACGCCTTCGCGATGCTCGCGCACGCCGCCGGCGAACAACAAGAACGGGAGGGCATGGGCCATGCGCCGTGAGGAGGATGGGACCATCGGGATCGAACGCCGCAACCTTCTGAAGGGGCTCGGGCTGGGTGCGGCCGGCGCCGCGGCCGTGGCGGCGGGGGTGCTGCCCGGCGGAGCGGCCGGGGCGGCGGAGACGCCGCAGGAGCAGGTCAAGGGGCGCTACCAGGACAACGAGCACGTGAGGCGCTTTTACGCGCTGAACCGTCTGTGACCGCGAGGGCCGAGCCATGCTTGTGAAGCGTTCCACCGGAAAACCCGTCCGCGGCTCGCTCGCCCGTTCCCTGGCGGGGGCGGCGGGCACCGCCGGCGGCACCATTGGCGCGATCGTCGGCCGGCGCGGCTTCCTCAAGGGGTCGGGGCTGGCGGCCGGCGGCCTGGCGGCGCTGGGCGCGCTTCCCCCCGCCATGATCCGCAAGGCCGAGGCGGGGCCGACCATCCCCGACGTGGCGGTGGTCACGCGCAAGAACATCTGCACCCACTGCTCGGTCGGCTGCACCGTCATCGCCGAGGTGCAGAACGGCGTCTGGACCGGCCAGGAACCGGGCTGGGAGAGCCCGATCAGCCAGGGCGCCCACTGCGCCAAGGGCGCATCCGTGCGCGAGCTGACCAAGGGCGAGCGCCGGCTGAAATACCCGCTGAAGCTGGTGGACGGGCAATGGCAACGCCTGTCCTGGGACCAGGCCATCGAGGAGATCGGCAACAAGCTGCTGGAGATCCGCCAGCAGTCCGGTCCGGACGCCGTGTTCTGGCTGGGCTCCGCCAAGTTCACCAACGAGGCGTCCTACCTGTTCCGCAAGTTCGCGGCCTTCTGGGGAACCAACAACGTCGACCATCAGGCGCGCATCTGCCATTCCACCACGGTCGCCGGCGTGGCGAACACGTGGGGCTACGGCGCCATGACCAACAGCTACAAC
>JAEZHQ010000454.1 GCA_023416455.1 Pseudomonadota bacterium
GCGTCACGGCAAGGCGCTGGCCGGGACCCGCTGGGCCGGCCTGCTCGACGCCCTGGCGGCGCCGCAGGTGGCGGCCGACCGGCTGACGGCGGCGGACGTCTCCCGCCAGCTCGCCGCCGCCGAGGCGCTGGGCGATCTGGCCCGCCGCTGGCAGGCCGGGCGCTGAACCGTAAAGCGGCTTTAAACGCCGCCCCATAGCGTCGGGCCACCGACGCCCGGTCAAGCCGGAGGAGAATCGATGCGCCTGTTGTTCGGAATCGTTGCCGTGTTCGCCAGCGTGCTCGGCGGCTTCGCCGCCATGGGGGGGCGGCTGGGGGTGCTGTGGCAGCCCGTCGAAATCATCATCATCATCGGGGCCGGGCTGGGCGGCTACGTCATCTCCAACACGCCGACGGTTCTGCGCGAGACCATGCGCACGGTCGGCAACGTGGCGACCGGGCGCCGCACCAGCAAGAACGACTATCTCGACCTGATCGCCCTGCTGTTCGCGCTGCTGCGCATCGCCAAGTCCAAGGGCATGTCGCAGATCGAGGCCGACATCGACCGCCCCACCGAAAGCCCGATCTTCACCCAGTTCCCGCGCGCGCTGCGCCAGGAGCGCTGCATGACCTTCCTGTGCGACTATCTGCGCCTGATCGCGCTCGGCCAGGACAACCCGCACGACCTGGAGGCGCTGATGAGCGAGGAGATCGACACCATCAGCCGCGAGATGAACCAGGTGCCGAAGGCGTTGCAGAATCTGGCCGACGCCCTGCCGGCGCTGGGCATCGTCGCCGCCGTGCTGGGCGTCATCAACGCCATGGCGGCCATCAGCGAGCCGCCGGAGGTGCTGGGCCACATGATCGGCGGGGCGCTGACCGGCACCTTCCTCGGCGTGCTGCTGTCCTACGGGCTGGTGGGGCCGATCGCCTCGGCGTCGCGCCATCGCCGCGAGGCGGAGCTGAACCAGTTCATCTGCATCAAGGCCGGCCTCGGCGCCTACCTGCGCGGCAGCCCGCCGCAGGTCTGCGCGGAGTTCGCGCGCAAGGTGCTGTACGCCAACATCCAGCCGAGCCTGGCCGAGGTCGAGGTCGCGACCACCCTGTCGCAGCAGCCCAAGGGCCGCGACGCCCGCACCCCGGCCTGAGGACGCCGCCATGGCCCGCAAGCGCATCGACACCACCGTCGTCGTCAAGCGCCACCATCCCACCGACGAGGAGGAGGAGCACAACGGCACCTGGAAGCTGGCCTACGCCGACTTCGTGACGGCGATGATGACCTTCTTCCTGATCATGTGGCTGATGAACATCACCACGGTGGAGCAGCGCCAGGGCATCGCCGACTATTTCAACCCGGTGTCGGTGTCGCAGTCCAACTCCGGCGCCGACGGCATGCTGGCCGGCCGCACCGCCGCCGCCGCCGGCGCCCTGACCTCGCCCGGCGGCACCGACGCCAACGGCGCCCCGGTGGCCTCGCCGCCGGTGGTGGCGTCGGTCGGCGACAGCGACCGCGAGCCCGCCGGCCGCAAGGACCCGATGCCCCACCCGCCGGGCGAGCCGGCCCGCACCCGGCCGGTCGATCTGCTGAAGCCGGCGCCGGCCTCCCTGCCGGCCCCCCTGACGGACGGCCGCGGCGACGAGGCCGCGGGAATCCGGCTCAGCCGCGCGGAGCTGGAATCCATGCTCGACCGCCAGACCGCGTCCCTCAGCGACCGCATCGGGCTGGAGGAGCTGGAGCGGGACATCCGCCGGCGCCTGGCGGTGTCCCCGGAACTCGGCGCGCTTTCCGACAGCGTCCTCATCCAGCAGGTTCCGGAGGGCTTGCGCATCCAGCTCACCGACCAGGCGACCTTCTCGATGTTCGCGGTGGGATCGGCGGCGATGAACGAGCCGGGGCGGCGGCTCATGCGGCTGATCGCCACCGCCATGGCGCCGCTGCCCAACGGCCTCGCCATCAGCGGCCACACCGATTCGCTCGGCTACGCCGCGGCCGCCAGGTACGGAAACTGGGAGCTGTCGAGCGACCGCGCCAACGCGGCGCGGCGCGAGCTGGTCGCCGCCGGCGTGCCGGCGGCCCGCATCCGCCGCGTCGAGGGCCGCGCCGACCTCGACCACCTGGAGGCCGGCCAGCCGCTCGACCCCCGCAATCGGCGCATCAGCATCACGCTGCTGCGCGCCGATTCCCCGCCGCGCCAATAAAATGTCCGGCATTTTGTGCAAAAGCCAATTCGGCGTTCTTTAAATCGCCTTTAAAAACGCAACGCTAGGCTCTGCCGGCAAGGTCCGCCGCGGAGAAGCCCGGGACTTTCCCTTCGCCCGACAGTCGTCACAAGAGGACCAGACGATGAGCCTGTTCAGTGCCATGCGTTCCGGGGTCAGCGGCATGTCTGCGCAAAGCTCGCGGATGGCGGCCATTTCGGACAACATCAACAACTCCGCCACGGTCGGCTACAAGCGGGCCTCGGTCGATTTCGCAACCCTGGTGACCTCGTCGGGCTCCAAGACCACCTACGCCGCCGGCGGCGTCAGCTCCAACGTGCGCTACCAGGTGCTGAAGGACGGCGTCATCCAGGGGACCCAGTCGGCGACCGACCTCGCCATCGACGGGCGCGGCTTCTTCGTGGTCGGCGACCAGTCCGGCAGCGGCGGCGCCCAATACGCGCTGACCCGCGCCGGCAGCTTCCTTCCCGACGACGAGGGCTACCTGCGCAACACCGCCGGCTACTACCTCCAGGGCTGGAAGCTGAACCCGGACGGCTCCCTGCCCGCCGTCAACCGGACCGCCTTCGACAGCCTGGAATCGATCCGGATCGGCGACCTTGCCTACGGCGGCAGCGCCTCCACCGCCATGACCTTCTCCGGCAACCTGCCGGGGCAGGCCCAGGACGGGGACAGCTTCACGACCACCTCCCTCTTCTACGACGGCATCGGCAACGGCCGCGAGGTCACGCTGACCTGGACCAAGACCGCCGTTCCCGACCAATGGGAGGTCGACGTCACGCCCCCCGCCGACTACGTCCTGTCCGGCACCCCCCTGCCCGTCACGGTGGACTTCCAGCCCACCGGCCCCACCGCCGGCCTGCCGGTGAACCCGGCCGTGCTCGACGGCATCGTCCTGGAATCCAACCTCGGGCACCAGACGGTGGCCGACCGGGTGACGGTGGCCTTCGGCAACGTCACGCAGTACAACGGCGACTACGTTCCCCAGTTCATCGGCGACGGCGCGCGGGCGGCCCAGGTCAGCAGCGTCAGCATCGACGACGGCGGCACGCTGTGGGCGCTCTACGACAACGGCGGGCGGCGCGCGCTCTACCAGATCCCGATCGCCGATGTGATGAACCCGGACGGGCTGCGGACCGAGGGCGGGAACGTCTACACGCTGGGCTCCGACAGCGGCGCCCTGACCCTGAACGCCGCCGGCAAGGGGGCCGTCGGGTCGGTCGCCAGCAGCGCGCTCGAACAGTCGAACGTCGACATCGCGGACGAGCTGGTCTCGCTGATCGAGACCCAGCGCGCCTATTCGTCGAGCGCCACCATCGTGCGCACCGCCGACGAGATGGTGGAAGAGACCACCCGGCTGAAACGGTGACGCGGCCGGGTTCGCCCCCCATGACGCCTGATGGAAGCCGTCGGGCGTCATCGGCGCCATGGGCATGACCTCCCCGCCGACGAGAAAGGCCCCGCCATGAGCATCCAGACGGCGCTCAGCGCCGCCCTTTCCGGCCTGCGCGCGACGCAGGCGCAGGCGGCGATGACGTCGCACAACATCAGCAACGCGACGACCGCGGGCTTCGTCCGCAAGGAGCTTCTGGTCTCCTCCCTGGTCACCGCCGGCCAGGGCAGCGGCGTGCAGGTCAACGGCGTCGCCCGCAAGGTGGACGAGCTGCTGATCCGCGACGCCCGCTACGAGCAGAGCCGCTACTCCGGGCAGGAGGTCCGCGCCTCGGCGCTCGCCGACTACGCCCTGACGCTGGGCCAGCCGCAGGACGAGCGCTCGGTCGCCAGCGCGCTGGCCCGGCTGGCCCAGTCCTTCCAGGGGCTCCACGCCCTGCCCGACAACGAGGCGGCGCAGGCCGCCGTGGTCGACCGGGCCGAAGCGCTGGTCCGCAGCCTGCACGAATCCGCCGCCGCGGCCGGGGCGGTGCAGGCCGACGCGCGCAGCCGCCTCGCCGAATCGGTGAGCGTGGTCAACGCGGCGCTGACCCGGATCGACGCCCTCAACGGCACCATCGCCACCCAGCAGGCCAAGGGCGTGGACACCAGCGACCTGCGCGACGAGCGCGACCGCCTGCTCGACCGGGTCTCCGAGGAGATCGGCATCCGCACCTACACCCGCGAGGACGGGCGGGTGGTGGTGATGACCCGCAACGGCCAGACGCTTCTCGACCGCGAGCTGGCGCCGGGGCAGCCGCCGCTCCAGCTCGTCGGCACCGCGCTGATGGCGGGCGGCGAGACGCTCTCCGACGACCCCGACCGGGACATCCAGAGCGGCCGCATCATGGGCTATGTCCAGACCATCGAAACCGACATGCCCCGCGCCCTGGCCCAGCTCGACGCGCTGGCCGGCGCGATGGTCCAGCTCTTCCAGCAGGCGGAGGACGACCCGACCCGGCCCGGCCTGTTCACCGACGCCGGCGACCCCTTCGGCACGGCCGACGGGCTGGCCGCGCGCATCGCGGTCAACGACGCGCTCCGGGGCAACGCCTGGCGGGTGCAGAGCGGCGTCCAGGCGGCCACGCCGCTCGCCCCCGGCGACCAGACGCGGATCGCCGCCTTCATGGACCTGTTCACCGCCACCACCGGCTTCTCCGCGCCGGACATGCCGGCCGGCGCCACGCTGGGCGACTACGCCGCCACCATGGTCTCCACCCAGCAGGGCTACCGGACCACCGCCGAGGCGGAGATGGCGACCCGCCGGATCAGCGCGGACGCGCTCCAGAATGCCCGCATCAACCGCGACGGGGTGAACATCGACGACGAGATGCAAAAGCTCCTGCTCATCGAGCAGAGCTACGGCGCCAGCGCCCAGGTGATCCAGGTGGCCGGCCGGATGATCGACACGCTGCTCCAGCTCGCGAGGTGACGCCATGCTCTACAACACCGTCTCGACCCTCGGCCTGAGCCGCCGCCTGCAAGGCTCCTACGGCTCGCTCCAGCTCGATCTGATGCGCGCCAACGACGAGATGGCCAGCCTCAAGCATTTCGACGTGGCCGCCAAGCTGGGCGCCCGCACCGGCCTGGCCATCAGCCTGCGCAACGAGCACGACCGCACGACCGAGCTTCTCAACACCTGCTCCTTCCTGGACGGCCGGCTGACCAGCATGGACAACGCCATGGTCGCCATCCTGACCGCCGGGAACGACGCGCTGGCCGCCGCCACCACCGGCCTGAGCCAGCCCTCGGCCACCGGCTCGTCGCTCCAGATCCGGGCGCGCGAGGTGCTCGACCAGGTCATCGGCATGCTGAACGCCTCGGCCGGCAACGGCTACCTGTTCGGCGGCATCGAGACCCGGCAGCCGCCCATGCGGCCGGCGGCCGGCGACGGGTCCGGCCTGCCGGCGCCGCTCGACATCGTCCGCGACGCCATGGCCGCGGCGACCGCCGGCGGCACGCCCAAGCCGGCGACGGCGGCCGAC
>JAEZHQ010000457.1 GCA_023416455.1 Pseudomonadota bacterium
GCGCGACAGCGCCTCCTCCAGCGCGGCGGTCAGCGCCGGGTCGCCGTCCAGCCGGGCGGCCAGCTCGGCGTCGCACAGGCCGGCCAGCTCCATGGCGTCGACCACGCGGGACACCTGGAGCCGGACCGGCTCCGGCAGGCCGTGCCAGGGCAGCGCGTCGGTCCGGCTGACCCGCAGGCGGACCCGGTCATCGGCCGGATGCAGGGCGGTCAGCCGCCCGTCCAGCGCGCGGCGCCCCTGGGCCAGCAGGGCGTCGCGCCGGCGGGCGCGGTCGACCATCCCCTGGATTTCCAGGAGGACGGCCTCCCGCCGCTCAGCGGGGACCAGCAGGTCGCGCCGGCCCCTGGGCAGCGGCAGGCCGAGCGGGACGAGCCCCAGCCGTCCGCCCTGGTCGACCCGCGACAGCCCGGCGGCGGCGGCCGTCACCACGTCGGGATGGGCGCTGGCGAGGTCGTGGACCAGGGCGGGGTCGGCGGACGGTCCCTCGTCGTCCAGGACGGGCGGGGGCGTGGCGGGCTCGGTCATGCGGCTCTCGTTCCTGGCGCGGCTTGTCATGAAAAACGGGCTGGCGATCCGCGCCCATCCGTGTCATGAGCCAATCCCCGCCGGGCATCAAGCCATGACCAGACCAGCGCGCGCAAAGATTCTGAGACCCGACCTCGATCCCGCCGACCGCAAGGGCCGGACGGGTGGCGACAACCGCTGCCGCTGCTGCGGCCGGCCGGGCGGCACGGTGGTGCGCTGCCTGCCCGACGGCCGCTGGTACGACGCCGGCGACCAGACCTGGCGCGACGGCCGCGGCCGCCGGGCCGCCTGGCCCGACGTGGTCGAATACGCCGAGACCCGGGACATCCGCATCGTCGTGCGCCCGGTGCGCCCCTCCGGCGCCCCCGGGGCGCGGGCCAAGAACCTGTGCCGGCGCTGCCACATGCTGGAGGAGGCGGTGCGCAACGCCGTCCGCGCCCGCATCCGCGCCCGCATGCGCCGCGCCCTCGGCGACCTGTTCCTCGGCGACTATTCGGCCCCCGGAATCCTGGACCGCGCGCTGGCGCTCTACCGGCGCAAGGGGTGACGCGGCCGCCGCCGGGGGTGCGGTGCGGCCAGGGAGGGGAGATGCGGCTCCCCCGGGGCCGGCGGCGGCTCGGACGGCTCGTCGGGCGGCGCGTCGGGGGGCGGCATCGGGATCGGCAGGTCGGGGTCCTGCGGGGGCGGCGGATAGGGGCTCATGGGGCGTCCTGCTGCGGTGTGGCGATGCCGTCCTCAACAGGGCCGGCGCCGGTCCGGCACCTGACCAAAGTCAAAGCGGCAACCGCCCTGCGCGGCCAAGATGCGGGCGACAGCAAGGACCGCCGCATGCCCAAGAGCTTCATCGTCGCCCCGCTCGGCCGCGACCGGACGGACCAGGCTTTTCCCGTCATGCAGGCGGTGCGCGGAGAGGACACGCTGGACCGCTGGCGGACCCGCGTGGACGGCTTCCGGGCGCTCGCCCCGGAGGGGGGCATCATGGCCTGCACGACCGGCGGCGGCCACATCCGCGGCCTCTTCCTCTACCGGGTGGGCGGGGACGGGACGGCGCGCGTCCTGGGCGTCCCCGCCTTCGTCGCGGTCGGGCTGTTCGACAGCTTGGCCACCGCTGCCGCCCTGGCCGAGGCGGCGGAGCGGCTGGCCAGCAAGCTCGGCTGCGGCAGCGTGGCGGTCGATGCGCAGGGCTGCGCGCTGGGCACGCTGGCCCCGCCGCCCGACGCCGCCGGGCTGTTCGGGCGGCTGGGCTACCGCGACGACGGGAGGTGCCTGGTCAAGGATCTTCCGGGCCGGGCGGGCGGGACAGGCGGGGCGGACGCGCCGCCGGGTGCGGCCTTCGCGGCGGCGGGCGCCGCCTGAACGGGCGGCGGTTCACCCGCCGACGGTCGCCGCGGCGGTCAGCGCCGCCACGTCGTCCAGGCGGATGCGCTCCTTCGACAGGCGGGTGATGTGGCCGGCGTCCTCCAGCTTGCGGAAGATGCGCGACAGCGTTTCGGGGCGCAGGCCGAGATAGGCCCCGACGTCGACCTTCGGCATCGGCAGGAAGACGCTGGGCCGCCCGTCGGCCGTCCGCGCGGACCGCCGCGACAGGGCGAGCAGGAAGCTGGAGACGCGCTCCACCGCCGTCTTGCAGCCGAGCAGCAGGATCTGGTCCTGCGCCGCCGACAGCTCGACCGAGGTCATGGCGAGCAGACGCGCCTGAACCGCCGGGTTGCGCTCCAGCAGCCGGACCAGCGCCGTGCGCGGCAGCCGGCAGACGGTGGAGGCGGTGACCGTCTCCGCGGAATAGGCGTAGGACTGCCCCGCCGCCAGCCCGATCACGTCGCCGGCGGTGGCGAAGCCGGTGATCTGCTGACGGCCGTCGGGAAGGGTCTTGTAGAGCTTCAGCATGCCGGAGACGACGGTGAAGACGGCCTCGGCGGCGTCCCCCTCGTGCATCACCGGGCTGGCCGAGAGCAGGTTCCCGCTGCGCGAGGCGGCGGCCAGATCGGGCAGCTCCCGCGGCGACAGCGCGGCGCACATGCCCTTCGCGCGCGCCGAGCAGGACCCGCAGCGGCCCGCCACCCGCGGAGGCGCGAGCGGCAGGGAGCCCGCAGGCGGGGAGGCCGAGGGAGCGGCGGGGGCGGGAGCGGCGACGGAAAAGGGCATGCGGTCTGACCTCCGGCGGGTGCCCCCGCCGGATCCGGCGACCGGCACCAAGGACCCAATCACGAGCCCAAAGTATCGCCCTCCACCCCTGCCCGCCCTGATCTGGATCAACCGCTCCGGCCAATCCTCCGGGGCCGCCCTCCTCCCGCCGTGGGCATTCCGGACCGGCACGCGGCCTGGTCGGCCCTGCGACTTTGGAATCCCCGGCCTGGCCGGCCATGCGACTTTAGAATCCGCGGCCTGGCCGGCCGCGGGGAGGGAAACGGCTGGAGGTCGCGCGGATGCCGCCGGCCGGCGGGGAGGCCGGGTCGCCCGTCTCGTCCTCGGTCGGGTGGCGGCGCGCCTGGCGCTCCATCAGGCCGGCACCTTCGGCCCGGCTGACCGAGGCTTCGAGGTCGCGGATGCGCGCCTGCAACGAGGCGACCACGGCGGCACCCGCCTGGCGCGCCTTGAACTGCTCCAGATCCTGCTTCAGCCGGACCAGCTGCCCCTTCTGCTCCGCCAGCGTGGGACCATCCTTGCGTCGGGTGACTCGGTAGACCTTCTCGTCGTATCGGTTCACGGCGTTTCTCCTGTCTGCCTTCATGCAGATTGGGTTTGCGCACCGGCGTGCCATCGCTCCAATGGGATAGGCTCCGGCCCTTCCGCCGGGTCCGGCCTCAGGAGCCGGCCTGCCCGGCGGCGCGGGCCGAGGCCAGCGCGTCACGGTAACGGCGCAGACGCGCGTATTCCGGCCAGGCCCGGCCGATCAGCGGGTCGCACCAATGGACGAGGACGAGCAGGCCCAGCCCGGCGAATCCGCCGAGCAGGCCGCCATGGAACAGACCGCCGACCGCCCCGAGGATCCAGGGATCGGCGTGGCGCGCCCCGGCGATCGCCTCGGCCACGGCCGTCCCCGTGGTGGCCAGCACGGCCAGCACGGCTCCGGCCCGGCCCGGCGCGTACCAGATGCGCAGGTCGTCGGGCGTCAGCCCATAGTCTTCCGGAATCGGGCGGGCCGAGGCGCTGGCCCCATGCCCCCCGGTCGCGCCCCAGCGCTGGTCGTCGTGCAGCCGTTCCATCCCACGATAGTGCGCGGAGGAGACGGCTTTCCGCAACCGCCCGATCAGCTGGGCAGCGGCAGCCCGCCCGCCGTCACGCCGGCGGCGCCCGGCTGCGCCGCGGGCTTGTCCCCCGCGACCACCTCGCAGTCGGTGGCCGCGGCGTACTTGACGACGGAGCCGTCGGCCAGCCGGAGATCGTAGGACGGGGTCCCGCAGACGGTGCGCGCGATCACCATCCCCTCGCGTCCCCGGTGGCGCACCCTGGTGCCCAGCCGCAACATGGTTCCCCTCACAATGATTCAGCGTGTTTTGAAAACCATAGCCCCCGCGCCGCTGGCCGGCCGTGCAACAAAAAGCAGACGCCGGGGGCGGCGGATGCGCTAAAGCTGCGGCGAGCCCCCGCATCAGGACCCGCCATGGACGACACCGCCGAACGCCGCCTGACCGAACTGGAAACACGGCTGGCCCACCACGAACGGATGGCCGAGGAGCTGTCCTCGGTCCTGTTCGAGCAGGGCCGCCTGATCGACCGGCTGAGCGCCCAGCTGCACCGCCTGCGCAGCCGCGTCGCCGAGCTGGAGGCCGGCCCGCAGCGCGCGCCGCAGGACGAGGCGCCGCCGCCGCATTACTGATCCGGCCGGTGCGTCCGGCGGAGGCCCTCGGGCGCCTTGGGCAGGACGGCCGCAAGCCCGCCCGCGACCTCCCGCCCTCAGCCAGCCCGCCGGCCCGTCCGCGGTCCCTGCCAGGCGATGCGGGGGACGCAGGGGGACCGGCGCGCGCAGTCCGCCTTGGCACAGCCGCAGGCGGGAAACTGGCAGCCGTCCCCGTTGACCTCCGTCGCCTGCACGGCCAGCTCGTAGCGCACGCCACGCATCAGGTCCGCGCCGACGACGCTGTTGCGCTCGTAATGCTCGACGAGACCAAGCACCCGGACCATCCTGGCGCGCTGCTCCCCGGTGTCCATGCCCATGCCGATGCCCTCCTCCCAGCCGTGACGCTTGTCCCGGACAAGCGCCTTCCGGGAAATGGAGCGGGAGGGCCGGAAGCTCCGGTGGGCAAGCGCCTTACCCAGCGGTTTCCCGGCGGGTGCGGACGGGGTCCCGCAAGGGACGCCCGGTTGCAGCCCAAGGGGGGAGCCCGCCCGGACGGCGCCCGGGCTCAGCCGGCCCCGGCCTCCGCCACGGCGGCGGCCGGGTTCTCCGACCAGCGGACGGCCCGGTTGCGGCCCTCGTGCTTGGCCCGGTACAGCGCCTGGTCGGCGCGCTTCAGCACCAAAGGCACCTCGGTCCCGTCGTCCGGCCAATGGGCGATGCCGATGGAGCAGCCCACCGACACCGCCTCGCCCTTGACCACGACGGGTTCGTTGACGGCCGCGATGATGCGCTCGGCCAGCTCCGCGGCATCGGGGCGGAGCGTCCCCTCGCGCCCCGGCAGCACCGCCGCGAACTCGTCGCCGCCCAGCCGCGCCACCACGTCGTCGCCCCGGAAGCAGGCGGCCAGGCGCGCCCCCACCTGGCGCAGGACGGTGTCGCCGGCGTCGTGGCCCAGCCGGTCGTTCACCGGCTTGAAGCCGTCCAGGTCGATGTAGAGGAAGGTCGCCGAACCCCGGCCGGAGGTGGTCGCGTCGACATACTGCTCGAAGTAGCGCCGGTTCGGCAGCGTGGTCAGCCGGTCCTGGTAGGCGATGTCCTCCAGCCGCACCAGCGCCGCGTCCCGGTGGACCAGGCTGTCGATCAGCTCGCGCAGGGACGCCGACAGCGACACGATCTCCGCCGAGCCGCCGGTCACCGGCATCTCCGCGCTGTGGTCGCCGGCGCTGATCCGCTGCGCCGCCTTGGCGATGCGGCGCAGCGGCCGGGTGACCCGCCCGGCGGCCAGCCAGCCGAGCCCGCTGAACAGCACGACCATGACGCCGCCGACGAGCGCCGTCTCGATGGTCTGGGCGCGGGCCGGGGCGTAGGCGACCTCGACCGGCTGGCGGGCGACCACGCTCCAGCCCAACCCCTTGTAGGAGAGGTGCCCGTCGCCGAAGGCATAGCCGGTCAGGTAGCGCCGGCCGTCGGGCCAGCGTTCCACCAACCACCCCTGCTCCTTCGCCTGGGCGCGGCCGACCGCCTCGATGTCCAGGCGGGTGCCGATCATCGACCGCGGGCCGAGCAGGACCGTGCGGTCCGCGGCGACGATCAGAAGCTCCAGGTCGCTGCGCTCCTCCATCGGCTCCAGCAGCGATCGCCGGATCTCGTCCGCCCACGCCCAGCTGAAATGCACGGCGAGCACCGCCAGCGTCTCGCCGCGCCCGTCCTGGATCGGCAACGCGACGTCGACGAACTTCATCGGCTCGCCCGTCGGATTGGGCAGCAGCTTGGCGAGCAGGATGGCCTCGTGCACGTCGCCGACGAACAGGCCCTTGATGCCGTTGCGGTAGACCGGGCGGCCGGACAGGTCGGCACCGGCGAGCAGGCCGTCGGTCGCGGCGATCACCGTGCCCCCCGCGTCGATCACGCCCATCCAGGACACCGACGGGAAGCTCGTCCGGAAGCCTTCCAGCTGGAGGCGCAGAGCCGCCGGGTCGTCCAGGCTGCGGGCGACGCCGAGGGTGGCGAGCAGGGCGACCTCGCTGGAACGCGCCCACATGGAGCGGTCCAGCTTGTCGGTCATCTGGGTGGCGATCTCCGACAGCGAACGGCCGATCTCCGTCTCGATCCGCTGACGCGACCGCTCGCCGGTCAGGACCGCCAGGACGACCGACACGCCCAGCACCAGCAGCGCGCTGGTCAGCGCCACCGTCGTCCTCAGCCCCCACAGCCTCCCGGCCATCGCCTCCCCCTCCCGGAATCCGCCTCGATACGGAGGGCGTATGATGATCGACAAAGCTGAACGCAATCTAAACCGCCCCGGCCGGCCGCCGAAGGGGCTGTGCCCGGCCTCCGGGGCGGCTATGATCACCGCCGACGAGGTTTCCAGGGACACGGTCCATGCCCCAGACGGCCGCCGCCGCGGAACGGCCCGCATCCATTCCCGGTGACGGCGGGCACGACGTGCCCTTCGGCGAGGCCGTGCGCGTCTGGGTCCGGGTGGCGGCGCTGAGCTTCGGCGGCCCGGCCGGCCAGATCGCGGTCATGCACCGCATCATCGTCGACGAGAAGCGCTGGATCGGGGAGGAGCGCTTCCTCCACGCGCTCAACTACTGCATGCTGCTGCCCGGCCCCGAGGCGCAGCAGCTCGCCGTCTACATCGGCTGGCTGATGCACCGCACCGCCGGCGGGCTGGTCGCCGGGCTGCTGTTCGTCCTGCCGGGCTTCGTCGCCATCATGGCGCTGAGCTGGCTGTATGTCGGGATGGGCGAACTCGGCCTCGTGCAGGGGCTGTTCTTCGGCCTCAAGGCCGCGGTGCTCGCCGTCGTTCTGGAGGCGGTGGTGCGGGTGGGCCGGCGCGCCCTGCGCAACCGCGTGATGATCGGCGTGGCGGCGGCCTCCTTCGTGGCGATCTTCGCCTATCAGGTGCCATTTCCGGCGATCATCCTGGCCGCCGCGCTCCTCGGCTTCGTCGGCGCCCGCGCCAGGTGGAGCCCCTTCCTCACCGGCGGCGGCGGCGGCGCGGCGGGCGGCGGGCTGAGCGACCGGGACAGCCGGCTCGGCGACGGCACGCCCGCGCACGCCCGCGCGGCGCTCGGATGGTCGCTGCGGGCGGCCGGCGTCTGCCTGCTCCTGTGGCTCGGACCGGTGCTGCTCCTGCTGGGGGTGCTCGGCACGGAGAACGTGTTCGCCCAGATCGGAGTCTTCTTCTCCAAGATGGCGGTGGTGACCTTCGGCGGCGCCTACGCGGTGCTGGCCTATGTGGCCCAGCAGGCGGTCGAGACCTACGGCTGGCTCCGCCCCGGCGAGATGCTGGACGGGCTGGGCATGGCCGAGACGACGCCGGGTCCGCTGATCATGGTCCTCCAGTTCGTCGGATTCATGGCCGGGTTCCGCGCCCCCGGCGCGCTGCCGCCGATGCTGGCCGGCACGCTGGCCGGCATCCTTGCGACCTGGGTCACCTTCGCGCCCTGCTTCCTGTGGATCTTCCTCGGCGCGCCCTACATCGAGGCGCTGCGCGGCAACCGCGCGCTCGGCGGCGCGCTTTCCGCCATCACCGCGGCGGTGGTCGGCGTCATCCTGAACCTGGCGATCTGGTTCGGCCTGCACGTGCTGTTCGCGGAGCTGAGGCCGGTCGCGCTGGCCGGCGCGACGCTGGACGTTCCGGTCCTGGCCAGCGCGAACCTGCCCGCCCTGGCGCTGACCCTGGGCGCGCTGCTGGCCCTGTTCCGCTTCAAGGCCGGCATGATCGCGACGCTGGCGGTCTGCGCGCTGCTCGGCATCGCCCATCGCGCGGCGACCGGCGGGCTGTGATACCAGGGCCGGAAAGTCCTGACGTCCGGCCCTGGTATCCGGCCGCGAACGCGGCGGCGCGCCCCGGGGCGGGCCTAATGCCCGGCCCGCTCCGACAGGGGAATGCCCACGGCCCCCGAATAGACGGACAGGAGACGCACCGGCGCGGAGGTCTCGTTGCGCCCGGCGTGCCAGCCGGCCAGCTCCATGAAGGCGTCCCCGGCCTTGAAGCGGCGCGGCGGCAGGCCGTCGCCGTGGATCGTCAGTTCCCCTTCAAGGATATAGGCGAACAGCGGCGTGGGGTGGCGGTGCCTTGGAATCTCGCCCCCGGGCGGGATTTCCACGAGGCGCGAGGTGATCAGCGGCTTGCCGGTGGGGTAGACGAGCGGCTGCCCGTCGCCGGTGGTGGTCGCCTCAATCAGGGTCTTGACGATGGGACCCGGACGCTGGCCGTCCGCCCAGGCCGCCGGCGCGACGACCAGAAGAAGTCCGGCCGCAGCGATCAGCCTGCGGGCGGCGTGAGCCACTCCGGTTCGGGACACAGTCATGGGCTTGCTCCATTTCCGGCGGGGGAAGCACCCTGTTCGCCACCGGGCAAACGCGGGCGAACAACATCCCCATCTAAAGTTGTATTCTTGTAATTGATTTTCTCATATTACGTCATCGTATGACCGATCGTCAATCTGTGATAGACGGCCTGCGGATCGTGTGGAAATTTTTCTAAAATTGACTTCGCGTTCCGGCAAGCGACCCGTTGGCGTTGTCCTCCGAACAACCAAAAGCCGCTTTCCTGCGCCGGCCGTCCGGTCCCGATCAGCCCGGCGACGAAGGATCCGCCCCCGTTGCGCCGCCGCTCCACCGCCTGGATCACGCCGGCGATGGTGGCGGGCACGTCCTGCATCCCCTCGGCGGCCTGCTGGACGTTGCCGGAGATTTCCGAGGTGACCGGGCCCTGCCGGCCGCCGGGGAGGCCGCGGCCGGAACAATCCCCGCGGGGAACCGGCGCGTCTTCCGACGCCCGTCTGTTGCGCGCGGATTGGCGCATGCACAACCACAGGAAGCGCCACCCAACAGCGATCAGCAGGGAAAAGCCACAAAACTCACACGTCTTTTTCTTCGAGAGACAATCGTCTAAAATCCATTATTGCCGATCGATTCGGCGCGTTTCTTTCTTCCACGATCCAAGAGGGACTTTCGTGCTGGGCCGCCTGAAACCGAAAAAATATTCGGAAGCGAACGAGAGGCTGGCTGCGCTCGACCGCTCGCAGGCGGTGATCGAGTTCGCCCTGGACGGCACCATCATCACGGCGAACGCGAACTTCCTGACGACGACCGGCTATACGCTTCCCGAGATCCAGGGACGCCACCACCGCATCTTCGTGCCCCCGGAACTCGCCGGGAGCGCCGAATACGCCCGCTTCTGGGACGGGCTGCGGCGCGGCGAGCATCAGGTGGCGCAGTTCCGGCGCATCGGCAAGGGCGGGCGGGAGATCTGGATCGAGGCGTCCTACAACCCCATCCTCGACGCCGGCGGCAAACC
>JAEZHQ010000478.1 GCA_023416455.1 Pseudomonadota bacterium
GCCTCAGTCGGCGGCGACGCCGACCACGGGCATCGCCCCGGCAGCCGGCCGCGCGGGCGCGGCGAAGACCGCCGGCCGGCCGTCGCGCGCCAGGACGGCCTCGCTCACCCCTTCGATGTCGGTGACCCCGCACAGGGCCATGGTGACGTCGAGTTCCTTGTGGATGATCTCCAGGCAGCGCGTCACGCCCGCCTCCCCCATGGCGCCCAGCCCGTAGAGGTAGGAGCGCCCGATGAAGACCCCCTTGGCGCCGAGGGCAAGGGCCTTGAGGACGTCCTGCCCCGACCGGATGCCGCCGTCGAACAGGACCTCGATGCGCCGGCCGACCGCGGCCACGATGGCGGGCAGGGCGGCGATGCTCGACGACGCACCGTCGAGCTGGCGGCCGCCGTGGTTGGAGACCACCAGGGCGTCGGCGCCGCTGCGCACCGCCATTTCGGCGTCCTCGGGATCCATGATCCCCTTCACGATCAGCTTCCCGCCCCAGATCTCCTTGATCCAGCGGACGTCGTCCCACGACAGCGTGGGATCGAACTGCTGGCTGACCCAGGCCGCCAGCGAGGTCACGTCGGACACGCCGGAGACGTGGCCGACGATGTTGCCGAAGCTGCGCCGCCGGGTGCGCAGCATCCCCAGGCACCAGCGCGGCCTGGCGGCCATGTCGATGAGGTTGCGCAGGGTCGGGCGCGGCGGGGTCGAGAGGCCGTTCTTCAGGTCCTTGTGGCGCTGCCCCTGGATCTGGAGGTCGAGGGTGAGCACCAGCGCCGAGCAGTTGGCCGCCCGGGCGCGGGCGATCAGCCGCTCCATGAAGGCGCGGTCCTTCATCACGTAGAGCTGGAACCAGAAGGGCCGGCTGGTGTGCTCCGCCACGTCCTCGATGGAGCAGATGCTGACGGTGGACAGCGTGAAGGGGACCCCGAACCGCTCGGCCGCCCGCGCCGCCAGGATCTCCCCGTCGGCGTGCTGCATCCCGCCCAGCCCGGCGGGGGCCAGGGCCACCGGCATGGACACCTCCTCGCCGAGCATCCGGCTGCTCTGGGAACGCTGGGCGATGTTCACGCCGACGCGCTGGCGCAGCCAGATCCGGGAGAGGTCGTCGGCGTTGGCCCGGTAGGTGCTCTCGGTCCAGGACCCGCAGTCCACATAGTCGTAGAACATGCGCGGCACACGCCGTTTCGCCAGGATCCTCAGATCCTCCACGCTGGTGATGACGGGGCCCGATGATGCCATGTCTGCATCCCAAAGTTCCGCAACGCCGCGCCGCCGGCGGGGATCGTCCCCAGGGGCGGCGGCCCGACGAAACGTACATTGCATCCAAAGTACGCAATCAGGGTGCATCGCGCCGCCGGCCTTGTCAATGGGTTCCATCGCGCCGGCGGCGCCCGGCAGGGCGGGACCGGCCAGGACAGGACAGGGCAGGGCAGGGCAGTCCGGGAGAAGGGGGAGAGGGGCGGGCGCTACCGGGCCGTCCCGCCGCCCAGCCCGTCCGGCGGGGTCCCGAAGGTTTCGGCAAAGCCGAGCAGCCCGGCGGGCGTGACGGTGAGCGCGCGGCTGTCGGGCCGGCGCGCGATCCACCCGAGCGCCAGCGAGCGGTCGAGCAGCGCCGCCCCGAGCCGGCCGGCGAGGTGGGGGCGGCGCTCGCTCCAGTCGAGGCAGGCCCGGCAGACGGGGCGCCGGCCCGCCCCGCCGGCGCCGGGGTCGATCCCGATGGACTGGAGGAAGCGACGCCCCTCCGCCGTCACCGTGCCGGCTCCGTCGCCCAGGACGAGATGGCCCCGCCGGCACAGCGAATCGGCGATGGCGACGCCGAGCCGGCCGGCCAGATGGTCGTAGCAGGTGCGGGCGGTCCGCAGCGCCTCGTCCTTCGGGCCGGGCGGCCGGTGGCGCCGCGGCCCCGCCGCCGCCACCGCCATCAGGGCCTCCATGGCCTGGGCGACCTCACCGGAGGCCAGGCGGTAATAGCGGTGCCGGCCCTGCCGTTCCAGCGTGACCAGCCCGGCCTCCGCCAGCCTGGCGAGATGCCCGCTCGTCGTCGGCGCGCCGACCCCGGCGTGCCAGGCCAGTTCCCCGGCGGTGAGCGCCTGCCCACCCATCAGGGCCGACAGGATGTTCGCGCGGGCCGGCTCCCCGATCAGGGCCGCGACCGCCGCGACGGCGTTGCCGGATGCGATGTTCGGCAGCGGAGGGTTCGACATGGGTCCGACCATAGCGCGCTTCCGGCCGGCGGTCAGCGCCCCACGCTTCGGCCACGGCCGAAGCGTCCGCCGGCGACCGCGCCGCCCGGAAGAGGCATCCTGCCGGCCGTCGCGAAACCGGAGAACCCCCGATGGACCGCCCGCCCCCGACGCTGCGAACCGAACTGGCCCTGCTCCTCCTGCTGGCCGGCCTGTGGGGAGCGTCCTACAGCTTCATCAAGGTCGGGGTGGAGACGATCCCGCCGGTGACGCTGATCGCCGCGCGCACCCTGATCGCCGGCGGCCTGCTCCTCCTCGTCCTGCGCCGGCGCGGGCTGACGCTGCCGGGGAACGCCGCGACCTGGCGGCGCTTCCTGGTCCAGGCCGGCCTCAACAGCGTTGTGCCCTTCACCCTCATCGCCTGGGCGGAGCGCACGGTGGACGCCGGGCTGGCGGTGATCCTGAACTCGACGACGCCGATCTTCGCCTTCCTGCTGACCGCCGTCGTCACCCGCCACGAGACGGTCACCGCGCGCAAGCTGTCCGGCGTGGCGGCCGGCCTGGCCGGAACCGGGCTCATCGTCGGGGTGGAGGCGCTCGGCGGACTCGGCCGGGATCTCGCGGCGCAGCTGGCCATCGTGGCGGCCACCGTCTGCTACGCGGGGGCCGCGATCACCGGCCGGGCCTTCAAGGACCTCGACCCGCTCGTCCCGGCCGCCGGCTCGCTGCTGTGCGGGGCCGCCGTCCTCGTCCCCCTCAGCCTCCTGGTCGATGCGCCCTGGACGCTGGCGCCCGCGCCGCGATCGCTCGCCGCGCTCGCCGGCCTGTCGGTCTTCTCCACCGCGCTGGCCTTCGTCATCTACTTCCGGCTCGTCCACACGCTGGGCTCGGTCGGCATCACCGCGCAATCCTACCTGCGGGTCCCGATCGGCGTGGCGATCGGCGTCCTGTTCCTCGGCGAAAGCCTGAACCCGACGGCCTGGGCGGGGCTCGCCTGCGTGATCGCCGGAGTCGCCGCGATGACCCTGCCAGCCCGCCGGCCCGCCCCGGCCGAGTGATGCGGCCGGCGCCTGAACGCCTTGCCACCGAATGGTCACCGCCGGGAATCCGCCGGGGCCACCCGGACTGCGATCGACTCAATCTGTTGGTAATACCTCCTTCGTAGTATAAGGGATCATGGTGCAGCGGCGGAGTGGACAGACCATGCCGATCACATCGCCGGGACGGGCGACTCCCGGTTTCACCCGCCAGTTCCTCACCCTTGCCGGCGGCTACTGGGCCGGCGAGAAGAAATGGTCGGTGCGCCTGATGACGGCGGCGCTCGGTCTGCTGACGGTCGGCCAGGTGATCGTGCCGATCCTCATCAACCTGTGGAGCCAGCGCCTGTTCGACGCGCTGGAGGCGCGCTCCATGGACCGCTTCCTCACCATGATCGCCGCGGTGGGCGGCATCATCGCCTTCAACATCGTCAACACCATCCTTCACCTGCGGGTGAAGCGCCGGCTTCAGCTCGGCTGGCGGGTGTGGCTGACCGAAAAGCTCCTGGGCGACTGGCTGACGCGCGGCCGGCAGCATCAGGTCACCTATCTGCCCGGCGATCACGACAACCCCGACGGCCGCATCGCCGAGGACATCCGCATCTCCACCGAGGCGGCCATCGACCTCGGGCTGTCGCTGTCCTACTGCGCGCTGCTGCTGATCAGCTTCACCAACATCCTGTGGATGCTGTCGGGCGCCCTGGAGGTGAGCATCGCCGGATCGACCGTCCATGTGCCCGGCTACCTGCTCTACATCGCGCTGCTCTACGCCGCCGTCGGCACCACGATCGCGCTGGTGGTGGGCAAGCCGCTGGTGAACGCGGTGAACCGGCGCCAGGGCTTCGAGGCGTCCTTCCGCTTCGGGCTCGCCCGCGTGCGGGAGAACGCGCAGGCGGTGGCGCTGCTGCACGGCGAATCGGGGGAGCGGTCGCGCATCCTCGGCCTGCTGGGCGGCGTCCGCCAGGGCTGGAACGGCCAGACCCGGGCGCTCGCCAACATGATGGTGTTCAGCGCCACCTACTCGGTCCTGTCGGCCGCCTTCCCGATCCTGGTGGCCGCCCCGCAGTACATCGCCGGCCACATCTCGCTGGGCGTGCTGATGCAGACCGCGCAGGCCTTCCAGCAGACCGTGGGCGCGCTGTCCTGGCCGATCGACAACCTCGCCCGCGCGGCGGAATGGAAGGCGTCGGTTGAGCGCGTGCTGGGCCTCCAGGCGGCGCTGGCGCGGCTCGACCGCGAGATCGGCGGGGAGGGGACCGAGCGCATCGTCGTCGACCGCTCCGACGCGGAGCGCGCGCTGACCTTCCGCGGCCTGTCCATCGCCGAGCCCGACGGCTCGCTGGTCATCAAGCCCTTCGACCTGGAGGTGCTGCCCGGCGACCGCGTGCTGATCGGCGGCGACCCGGCGGCGGCGGTGCGCCTGTTCCGCGCGGTCGCGCGGGTGTGGCCCTGGGGCCATGGCCGGATCGCCCTGCCGGCCCACACCCGGGTCTTCTTCATGCCGGAGCGGCCCTATCTGCCGCAGGGCTCGCTGCGGGCGGCGCTCAGCTACCCGGGCGATCCGGGCCGGGTCACCGACGCCGCCGCGGCCGCCGCCCTGGAGCGCGTCGGGCTCGGCCACCTGCGCACGCGCCTGGACGAGACGGAGGCGTGGGACGAGGCGCTGGCCGTTCCCGAGCAGCAGCGCCTGGGTTTCGCCCGCCTGCTGATCCGCCGCCCCGACTGGATCTTCGTGGAGGACGCTTTCGACTCCCTGGACCCCGCGGGCAAGGAGGAGATGCTGCGCCTCCTCGACGAGGAGTTCCCGGCGGCCACCCTGCTGACCATCGGCAGCCACCCCGGCCTGGAGGCCCACCACCGGCGCAAGCTGGTCCTGGAGCGGAGCAACGGCGCCGTCAGCCTGCGCGAGGAGCCATGCCGGGCCCCGGCCGACGCGGAGCCCGCCGTCGCGCCGGCGGGCTGAGGGCGCCCGCGCCGGGAGAGGGCGCCGGCCGCATCACTCCGGCGCCCCCCCGATCAGGCCGGCGTACCAGCGGGCCGACGCCTTGGGCGTGCGCTTCTGCGTTTCGAAGTCGACGTGCACGATGCCGAAGCGCGTGCCGTAGCCGCCGCCCCATTCGAAATTGTCGAGCAGCGACCACACGAAATAGCCGCGCACGTCGGCGCCGTCCCGGCGCGCCCCGGCCATGGTCTCGACATGGGCGCGCAGATAGTCCAGCCGGGCCGCGTCGTTCACCACGCCCTGCGCGTCCGGAGTCTCGTCGGCCTTGCTGCCGTAGCCGTTCTCGGTGACGTAGATGGGCAGGCGGTAGCGGGCGGTGAGGTCGAGCAGCGCCTCGCGGAAGGCCGCCGGCTGGAGCGGCCAGCCGATGTCCGTGCGCGGCATGCCGGGCGGCGGCGAACCGAAGCCGCAGCCCCACACCATCGACGGATCGGCCTTGGCGAAAAGCGGCGCATAGTGGTTGAGGCCGAACCAGTCCATGGGCCGGCAGACGCGCGCCATGTCGCCGGCCCGGACGTAGGGCTCGATGGCGCGGGCGACGCGCGGCGGGTAGCGGCCGAGGATCTGGGCGTCGGGGAAGGCGCGGTTCCACAGCTCGTCGAACAGCCGGGCGGCCTCCACCGTCTCCGGCGCGTCGTCCTCCGGCCGGCAGGGCTGGACGCTGTGCACGGCGCCGATGGAGGCCCCCGGCACCAGGGCGCGCAACACGTCCACCGCGGCCCCGTGGGCGAGGTTCACGTGATGGATCACCTTCAGATGCTCGGCGCGGTCGGCGACGCTGGGCGCGCCCCAGCCGAAGGCGTAGCCGAACAGGGTGAAGACGGAGAACTCGTTGATGGTCGCCCAGCGCTTGACCCGGTCGCCGTAGCGCCGGGCGCACAGCACGGCGTAGTCGGCGAACCAGCCGGCGCTGTCGCGGCTCGACCAGCCGCCCTGGTCGTGCAGGGCCTGCGGCAGGTCCCAGTGGTAGAGGCAGGCCCAGGGCTCGATCCCCGCTTCCAGCAGGG
>JAEZHQ010000106.1 GCA_023416455.1 Pseudomonadota bacterium
CGGCCCGGCCGCCCCGCGGCCATGGCGGGACGCCGTTCAGGAGGAAGTGGAGCAGGCGGGAGCGGCGGACGAGCCCGTGGTGCAGGGCGAACGGGACCGCCAAGCCGATGGCGGAGATCGCCGCGAATTCCACCGACGGCCACCAGGGGATGGCGAGGAAGACGAAGCCGGCCGCCACCACCACCGCATGGTGGACCAGATAGATGGTGTAGGAGGCCCGGGACAGCGCGCCGACCACGGCGCTCTCCCGCGAGAACAGCGCCAGCGCCGCGCCGAGCAGAAGGCGGAAGGCCGTCCAGGCGCACAGCGCGCGCAGGAGCTGGTCGAACACCCGCAGCGCCATGGGTTTGTCCACCGCCGCCAGCCCGAGCTGGGCGAGGAAGCAGACGGCGAAGGCCAGCCCCATCGTCACGCTGAGGCCGGCGAAGCGGCGCAGGCCGCCCGCGGCGTGGGCGGCGTAGAGGCCGACCGCGAAGTGGCTGGCCGAGACCGCCACGCTCGCCACCGTGGAGGTGGTCGGGGGCAGGGGCTCCACCAGCAGCGGCGACAGGTTGTCCAGCCCCATCGTCCCGACCAGAAGGACGCACAGCAGGAGCGGGGCCGACCAGCCGTTGCCGGGGTCGAGCGCCCGCTCCAGGCGGGGGGAGCCGGCCACGGCGCGCCGGCGGAGCGCGGCAAGCGCGGGGTAGGCCGCGCAGGCCAGCAGGACGCAGGCGAACAGCTCGACCAGGAACCAGAGATGCATGGTCAGGGCGCCGCTGTGGAGGGCGTCCGGCAGGATCCGCGCGACGAAGGCGCCGGCGGTCAGGCCCGGATCCTGCGCCAGCGACGCCAGCCACAGCTGGAGGACGTTGAGCGTGACGGCGACCGCCGCCAGCGGCACCAGCAGCCGCACCGCCCGCCCGGCGAAGACCGCGCCGGGGCTTCGCGAGCGCAGGCTTTGCGCGATCAGGAAGCCGGAGATCATGAAGAAGACGGGCATGCGGAAGCTGTGGACCCAACTCGCGAACAGCCCCATCCCCGCATTCCCCACCGGCGAATCGATCAACCACTGGTAATCGGGCGCATAGATCAGCGCGGCGTGGTAGGGAACGCCGAGTATCATCAGGAAGCTTCTTGCCGCGTCCAGGCAATGTTCGCGTTCGGGGCGGTGGTGTCCGCCGTTCTTGTCCCTGCTGCGTCCGTTTTCCATGACCGTTCTTCCAGCCCGTCCCCTCCGGTCAACACGGCAAGGACCCGGTCTTCCTGTCGGACGGGACAGGTCATCGGCCGTATGCCATGGAATTAAGTCGGCGGCGACGGAGCCCCGCCGGACGGAGGGGGCGTCCCGGCGGCGCCTTCCGGCGGGCGCGGAACGGTTCGCGCGGGCGCGCCGGACCTGCTACAAGGTCGGGCGGGGCGCCGGCATTCACGCGGGTGGCCCCGTTCATGCGCCCGTATTCCCGCGGGTTGCCGAGTCGAGGATCCCGACCATGATCTGGCTTGCCGCCTACATTGGCAGCGTACTCACCATCAACTACGCCTTCAGCCTCGCCCCGGAGCTGGACCTGCTGTGGTCCTGCTGGGCCGGCCTGATCTTCATCCTGCGCGACATGGTGCAGGTCCGCTACGGGCACGGGTCGCTGGCCGCCATGCTGGCGGCGACCGTGCTTTCCCTGCTGCTGGCCGACCCCGTCGTGGCGACCGCCAGCGTCATCGCCTTCGCGGCCTCGGAGGTGATCGACTGGCTGGTCTTCACCGTCACCCGCCGCCCCTTGCGCGACCGGCTGTGGCTCAGCGCCGCCCTGTCGGTGCCGGTGGACACCGCCCTCTTCTTCGGCCTGCTGGGCATCTGGGAGCCGGCGGTGTGGGCGGCCAGCCTGGCCTCCAAGCTGGCCGGCGTCTCGGTGGTGTGGCTCCTCATGCGCGTCCGCGACGGCCGCCGGGTGGCGCTGGCCTGAGCGTCCGGGGGGGCGCCGCGGCGTCGCGGCGCGCCCCTTTCGAAACGGCATCAGCCCTTCGAAGCAGGATCGGCCGGGCCGGGGGCGGCCGGGATCTCCACGATGAAGACGGCGCCCCGTCCCGGCCGCGACAGCACCCGAAGACGGTAGCCCAGCAGCCGGGCCAGCCGGGCCACGGTGGCGAGGCCGAGGCCGAGCCCCTTGGCGCGGTCCCGCTCCGGGTTGCCGATCTGGTAGAAGTCCTCGAAGATCAGGTGCTGGCGGTCGCGCGGGATGCCGGGGCCGGTGTCCTGGACCTTGAGGACCACGCCGTCGCGCCGCGCCCGCCCGCTCAGCCGGACGACCCCGCCGGGGGTGTATTTCAGCGCGTTGTGCAGCAGGTTGCGCAGGATCCGTTCGAGCATGGCGGGGTCGGTCTCCACCCGCGCGTCGCAGGCCGCGACGCGCAGTTCGAGCCCGCGCCCGTCCGCCTCCACCCGGATCTCCTCGCCGATGCGCGTCATCAGGCCGGCGAGGTCGACGGTGGCGATCCGCGGGCGGGTTCCGCCGGACTCCAGCGCCGCGACGTCCATCAGGGCGTTCAGCAGGCGTTGCGTGGCCTCGAAGCCGTCGCGGGCGGACGCGATCAGCTTGCCCAGGGGTGCCGCGGCCGGGTGCTCGGCGATCAGGTGCAGGTAGATGCCCAGCGTCTGCATGGGCTGGCGCAGGTCGTGGCTGGCGGCGGCCAGGAAGCGGGACTTGGCGGCGTTGGCCTCGTCGGCCTCGGCGCGCGCCAGGGCCAGCGCGTCGAAGCTCCGGCGCAGCTCGGCCATGCGGTCGCGCTCGCGCCGCGCGGAGCCCATCAGGGCGACCAGCAGCAGCGTGATGACGCCGCCCGCCGCCAGGATGATGCGCGGCGCGGCGCTGGCCACGCCCGCCTCGAAGGCGGGGGCGCCGGCGATCCGCAGCGTCCAGGTCCGGCCGAACACATCGATGCGGCGGGTGTCCCGGAAGCGCGCGTCGCGGCCGGACGCCCGCTCGAACAGCAGCGCCCCCTCCGCCGCCCCGGCACCGTCGTGCACCGCGAGATCCAGATCCTCGAAGGGACCTTCCTTCAGGATCGTCCGCATCAGGTCGGCCATGCGGAAGGGGCTGTAGACGAAGCCCCGCAGGGCCGCCCGCCGTTCCGCCGTTCCGTCCAACGGGCGGTGCCGGTCGTAGACCGGCAGGTAGAGGAGGATGCCGGCCTGGACGTCCTCCTCCGTCTCCTGGACCAGCCGGACCTTGCCGGTGGCGGCGGGGGTCCCATGGTCGCGCGCCCGCGCCATGGCGTCCTGGCGGACCGGTTCGGCGAACATGTCGTAGCCGAAGGCGCGCAGGTTGCGGCTGGTGAAGGGCTCCAGATAGACGGTCGGGAAATAATCCGGCCGGGGTCCCGGCGGCGTCACCCGGTAGGTGTGGAATCCCTCCGCCCGCACCGCCTCCTCATGGGTCCCGAGGGCAAAGGGCGCGACCCTCATGGCGTATCCGATGCCCTGGATGCCGGGGTAGCGCTCCTCCACGCGCAGGGCGGCGACGTAGCTCCGCCACTCCGTCCGCCCGATGCGGCCGCCGGTGGCGTCCATCAGCGCCACGCCGCCGCGCAGCAACTGCTCGTAGGCGGCCAGCCGTCCGCCGATGGCGTCGGCCAGTTCCCGCGCCTGCTCCCGGAAACGCTCCCTGGCCAGCCGTTCGGCCTGGGCGGTGACCAGGCACCACACCGCCCCCGTCAGCAGCAGGCCGAGGCCGAGCACGGCCCAGCTCTCCCAGGAGCGCAGCCACCACGCCTGGATCCTCGGGGCGGCCATGTCAGCCGGAGGCGGCCGCCGCCGCGGCCGGCCGGTCGGGCGCCGCGCGGCCCCGCAGGGCATGCTGGAGCATCGCCTGGAGATGGAGGGGCGGCACGGGCTTCTGGAGGACGGGCATCCCGGCGGCGCGCGCCTCGCGCAGCCCGGCGCTGGCGCCGTCGCCGGTGATGATGATCCCGGGCAGGCAGGCCCCCACCAGGGCGCGGACGCGGGCGATGGCCTGGAGGCCGGTGCGGCCCTCGCGCAGCCGGTAGTCGGCCAGGATGGCGCGTGGCGCCTCGCCGAGCGCCGCCAGGCGCGCCACCGCCTCGTCCTCGTCCCCGGCGGTGACGACGCGGTAGCCCCACATCCCCAGCAGCAGCTCCAGCGCCTGGAGCACCGTGCTCTCGTCGTCGATCACCAGGACGAGGTCGTTCCGCCTCCGCCCGCTCTCATGCATGGCAATTCGACCGCTCATCGGTTGGAAAAGCTCCGCAATAACCGGCGGCGGAACAACCCTGATTTAGCATGCGTGCCCGCTGCATGGGTCAAGGCAATTGTCCTATTACCCCCATTGCCTTCGCCCGAAGGGCGCGGTGCGGGGCCGCGGCATCAAAAGCATTGAGATGCCGGGGCTCATCGTCCATTCTTCCGGCCTTTCGGACGGTCCCAGGACCCCTCTTTCGGACAGCGGCGGCAATGGCGGGCGAACGCATCTACCTGTACGACACGACGCTGCGCGACGGCGCGCAGACCCAGGACGTGGATTTCTCGGTCGCCGACAAGATCGCCATCGCCCAGGACCTCGACCGGCTCGGGATCGATTACGTGGAGGGCGGCTGGCCGGGCGCCAACCCCACCGACGACCGGTTCTTCGCCGAGGCGCCGCCGCTGCGCCGGGCCGTCTTCACCGCCTTCGGCATGACCCGGCGGCCGGGGCGCAGCGCCGCCAACGACCCGCAGCTGGTCGCGCTGGCCCAGTCCAACAGCCGCGCCGTGTGCATGGTCGGCAAGACCTGGGACTTCCACGTCGACGTGGCGCTGGGCATCCCGCGCGAGGAGAACCTGGAGCTGATCGCCGACAGCATCGCCGCGCTGAAGGCCGCCAAGGGCGAGGCGCTGTTCGACGCGGAGCATTTCTTCGACGGCTACAAGCGCAACCCGGCCTACGCCGCCGCCTGCATCCGGGCCGCCTTCGAGGCGGGCGCCCGCTGGATCGTGCTGTGCGACACCAACGGCGGCACCCTGCCGCACGAGGTCGAGGCCATCGTCCGCCAGGTGGTCGAGGAGCACGGGATTCCCGGCGCGTCGCTCGGCATCCACTGCCACAACGACACCGAGAACGCGGTCGCCAACTCCCTGGCCGCGGTGCGCGCGGGCGCGCGCATGGTGCAGGGGACCATCAACGGGCTGGGCGAGCGCTGCGGCAACGCCAACCTCGTCTCGCTGATCCCGACCCTGATGCTGAAGATGGGCTTCGAGACCGGCGTCCGGCACGAGGATCTGCCGCTGCTGACCGAGATCAGCCGCAAGTTCGACGAGCGCCTGAACCGCGCACCCAACCGCCACGCCCCCTACGTCGGGGCCAGCGCCTTCGCCCACAAGGGCGGCCTGCACGTCTCGGCGGTGGAGAAGGACCCCTCCTCCTACGAGCATGTGGCGCCGGAGGCCGTCGGCAACCGCCGGCAGATCGTCATGTCGGACCAGGCCGGCCGCTCCAACGTGATCGCGCGCCTGCGCGAGATCGGCCTGGAGGTGGACCCGGCCGACCCGCGCCTGGCGCGGCTGCTCGACCTCGTGAAGCAGCGCGACACCGAGGGCTACGCCTACGACACCGCCGAGGCCAGCTTCGAGCTGCTGGTCCGCCGCGAGCTGGGCGACGTGCCCAGCTATTTCGAGCTGCTGCGCTTCCACGTCACCGACGAGCGGCGCTACAACGCGGTCGGCGCGCTGGTGGTGGAATCGGAAGCCGTGGTGCGCGTGCGCGTCGGCAGCGAGGTCCGGTTGGAGGTGGCGGAGGGCAACGGCCCGGTCCACGCGCTCGACGTCGCCATGCGCAAGGCGCTGGAGCCGGTCTACCCGCTGCTGGGCGGGGTGCGGCTGGTCGACTACCGGGTGCGCATCCTGGCCGCCAAGGAGGGCACCGGCGCCATGCCGCGCGTCCTGATCCGCTCCAGGAACGGCGACGGCGGCGAATGGTCCACGCTCGGCGTGTCCACCAACATCATCGAGGCGTCGATGGAAGCGCTGGTGGACAGCTACACCTTCAAGCTGTTCAAGGGCGGAGCGGTGCCGCGGGAGTGATGGGCTTCCGTCCGGGCATCGCTTTGACTCTTTGTGTCCTTCGTGTCTTTGTGATGAAAATCCGCCGGCGCCCCCGGCGTGTTATCCCTCCGACGAAACGCCACTCACTGTCCTGAACCGATGACCTCCGGCAAAGATCCCAACCGGCCCTCCGTCCTGGGCGGCCCGACCATCATCCTCGTGCAGCCCCAGCTCGGCGAGAACATCGGAGCCTGCGCGCGGGCGATGCTGAACTGCGGCCTGACCGAGCTGCGTCTGGTGAAGCCGCGCGACGGCTGGCCGAACGAGAAGGCGGTGGCCGCGGCGTCGGGCGCCGATCCGGTGCTGGATGGGGCGAAGCTCTACGACACGACGGCGGAGGCCGTGGCCGACCTGAACGTGGTCTTCGCCACCACCGTCCGCACCCGCGGGATGATCCAGGAGTTCGTCACCCCGCGTGTTGCCGCGACGGAGCTGCGCGCCCATTTCGACGCCGGGCACAAGACCGGCGTGCTGTTCGGGCCGGAGCGCACCGGGCTGGTCAACGACGACCTGACCCTGGCGGAGAAGCTCATCACGGTGCCGCTGAACCCGTCCTTCTCCTCGCTCAACCTGGCGCAGGCGGTTCTGCTGATCGGCTACGAATGGTTCCAGACCGGGGAGACCCCGCCGGACCGCGTCCTGCACACCGGCCAGACCCGCCCGGCGACCAAGGCGGAGCTTCTGAACTTCTTCGAGCATCTGGAAGGCGACCTGGACCGCACGGGCTTCTTCACGACGCCGGAGAAGCGCCCCTCCATGGTCCGCACGCTGCGCAACGCCATCGAGCGGATGCAGATGACCGAGCAGGAGGTCCGCACCTTCCACGGCGTCATCGCCGCGCTGACCGGTCGGCGCAAGGGCGAGGCGTAACCCAGTCCCTTAGCTCTTCCCTTCCGGGGCGTATCGCAGCCTATACTGCCCCGCATGGAATACACCCTGCAGCATATGGACGTTGGCCTCGTCCTGCTCGACGGTGACCGGCGCGTGGTGTCGGTCAACGCCGCGGTCGGGCGGATGCTGGGCCGCGACCGTCCGCTGCTGGGCGCCAGCCTGCATGACCTGCACCCGCCGGGCAGCCGCGCGAAGGTGGAGCTTCTGCTGGCGGCGGCGCACGACCCGGACTCGCCGGCGGTGGCAAGCTCCATGATGGTGGCGCTGCCCGGACGGACCATCGTGGTGAAGGCCACCGCCCTGCCGGCCGGCGGCGGGGCCGCGCTGGCCCTCATGCTGTTCGAGGTGAACGGGAAGGCGGTGGGCGCGGCGCCGGAGCCGGCCGCTCCACCGCCCGCGGGAACGGCGCCCGAACCCGCCCCGCCGCTGGTGAAGCTGCCGATCACGACGCGCCAGGGCGTGGTGCTGATCGACCCCGCCGACGCGGTTTATGTGCAGGCCGACGGCCACTACACGCGGGTCCACACGGCGGAGGGAGCCTTTTTCTGTTCCCTGTCCCTGTCGGAACTGGAGGCGCGGCTGGACGGGCGGCAGTTCGTGCGGGCGCACCGCCGCTATCTGGTGAACCTGCGCCATGCCCAGGCCATCGACCGCAGCGACGGCGGAGCCGCCTTCATCATGGCCGCTTCCGGCTCCCCCCGCGTTCCCATCAGCCGCGGACGCATCGAGCGGCTGAAGAAGCTGCTGGCGCTCTGAAGCCTTTCCCCTCACGCGCATCAGGGATGTTCCCGCCGCCTTGTGACATACCGTGTCGGTTGATCCGCCTCAATCGCCCCGCCCCGCCGCGGGCGTAGAACAGGTCCATGGCCGGCGTCCGCATGGGGCGGGCGCCACGATGACGAGGAGAAAGGCCATGGCCTTCCTGGACGACGACCGCGCCTATGTGGACCAGCTTGTCGTGGAGTATTACGGCGACCGCCTTGCCGGGCTGACGCCGGACCGCCTTGCCGCCCTGCATGAGCTTTTCGGCGAGGTGATGTGGCACGAGGGGATCGAGGCGCTGACCCCGCACCGGCTGGACGCGCTTCTGGAGTTCACCGAGGAAGAGCTGTCGCACGCCGCCTGAGCGGCAATTGCGCGAACCGTTCGCGCAAAGCACCCGCCGTTCACGCCGTCCGCCCGCCGTTCGTGCAGCGGGTCTTGTTCCTGGACCCGCCATCCGCGATCAGAGAGGTCGATACAAGCCTCTATCGTGGGAAGCACGACCGTGGACGCAATCGACACTCCCGACCGCTACGTCTCCTTCAAGGGCATCGACTGCGAGGGCAATTCCCGTCGCATCATCGAGCGCCTGTACATGCACATCGACGACCCGGCCAAGACCAACGCCTTCTGGGAACGCTTCCGGGCGAAGCTGGCCGTGGCCGACGATCCGTTGAAGCGTCAGGCGGACGGGCTGTGCCTGCTCTGCGCCAACGTCTACTACATCTCCGACCTGTTCGAGGAATACGAGGACGAGGAAGGCTTGGCGATGCTGCGCAAGCTCGAGGACGAGTGCTGTTGAGGCATTGTGGCTCGACACGACTCATGGTTTGACACGACTCATGGTTTGACAGGGCGCGCCGAATCCGTATAGTGCGCGCCTTCACTCCTGGGAAAGCGGGCGTGCCTCTTGTTTGCGCCCCGTCCGCGGCCTGTTCCGCGGAACTACCGGGACAAAACCAACTCGTGTTCCACCGAGGACCAAAATG
>JAEZHQ010000503.1 GCA_023416455.1 Pseudomonadota bacterium
GCGCCGGCTGGAGCCGGCCGCGCGCTTCGCCGCCCTGGGGCTGCGCCGCTTCGTCGGCCCGGCGGATCTGCGGCGCATGTCCCTGGCCGAGCTGGCCGACCATGGCGTCCGCCAGGGCTGGCTCGGCCCCAACGTGATCGGGGCCAGCGGGCTCGGCCCGGTGCGCGTGCGCGGCGACCGCGCCTCGGCGATCCTGATGGTGGACAACCGGCCGGCGATGGTCCCCGCCGATTTCGTGCGCGAGGGGGGCGGCTGGCGCATCGACCTCACCAGCGTCTTCACCTTCGGCAGCCAGATTCTGAAGGGCTTCGCCGCCGTGTCCGGCAAGGACGAGGACGCCTACATCGCCGACCTGCTGGAGCGGCTGCCCGCCCGGCCGGCGGGGGTGCCGCGCTGAGACGGGCGCCGCGGCACCCGCCGGCGTGGCGCCGGCCCGGGTCGGCGTACACCCTTTGCGGTCCGGTCGGCGGTTGCAAGGATTCCGCCCGTTGCGCTAGACTCGGCCCCGCACGCAGGAAGCGTTGGTGCCCCTCATGACCGCTCCGGATGGCCTGCCCCTCGACGCGCTGGACCCGCGGTCCGGCGCGCTCGTCCATTCGGCGCTCGCACTCTTCCCCTCCGCCTCCTCCGGGGCGGCGCCGCTCCGGGTCCGCCCTTCCACCGTCGCCTACTCGGTTCCCTGCGAAGCGGGCTTCGCCGCGGCCGTGCGGCGGCTGGCCGAGCAGCGCCAGGTCGACCTGTCGGCGCTGGCCGCCTCGGCCCTCCTGCTCGCCCCCGCGGCGCTGCCCGACCCCGGCGCCCCGGAGGGCAGGAACGCTGCCGGCGGGGCGGAGGCGGCCTGCCTGGAGCTGCGGCTCGCCCCCGGCCTCGACGAAGGGGCCATCCGCCGCGCCCTGGCGGCGGCGCTGGCGCTGGCCGACCCGCAGTGGCGGCTGGTCCCGGCGGACGAGCTGCGGCGGCTGGAGGGCGCGGTGGAGACCCTCGGCTACCGCAACAAGGCGCTGGCCCACGCGCTGGAACGGGTGTCCTTCCGGCCGCTCGACGGCAAGCTGACCCAGGTGCGCGACGCCGCCCAGCTGTTCGGCTTCGTCAACGAATGGTGCTTCGACGAGGACCGGGTGGTGAAGCGCTTCCGCGAACTCGCTCCCGTCTATCATCCCGACACCGGCGTGGTCGCCTGCCGGGAACGCATGGGTCAGCTCATCGAGGCGCGCAACCTGCTGATCCATCACGTCCGCACCGCCTACCGCTCCGGCGCCTGGGCAAAGCGCGGCTGAGCGGATCGCGTAAAATCGGAATCGATTTGAAGCGTGAATTCGCTCGCAATACAAAGGCCTAGGGTTTCGTGCGTTTCAGATTAAACGCACGAAACTCTAAACGCACGGAACTCCAGCGGCCCGGGGTCAAACGCGACCGCGAACCGCCGGCGGATGCGCGGGAAGGGGGGCGGCCGGCCGGTTCACGGGACGGGGGCGTCGGGGGCTCCGATCGCGTCCGCGATGTTGGCGTCGTCCAGCACCGTGCCTTCCATGGTGGCGCCGGTCAGGTCGGCGCCCGCCAGGTCGGCCTCGCCGAGATTGGCGCCGCGCAGGTCGGCGCCGGCGAGGTTGGCGCCGGCCAGGTTCGCCTTGCGCAGGTCGGCGTTCCGCAGGATCGCCATGCCCATGCGGGCGCGCTGGAGGTTGGCGCGCCAGACATGGCCGCTCATGCTCTGGATGTGCACCGGGCCGAGCTGGGCATCGGTGAGGTTGGCGCCGGTCAGGGTGGCGCGCTCGAAATTGACGCCGCGCAGGTCGGCCTTGGTGAAGTCCACCTTGCGCAGATCCGACAGCGACAGGTCGGCGATGGCCAGCGACGCCCCGGTCATCACCGCGCCGCGCAGGGTGATGCATTGCAGGATCGCCGCCGACAGGTTGATGCCGTCGAGCCGCCGGCCCGACAGGTCGAGCGCCGACAGGTCGGCGCGCTTGCCCTCCTTGCCGCCGCTGTCGATCCAGGTGAGATGGTTGGTCAGGAGGTCGCGCAGGTCGTCGTCGGGGTTGGCCAGCGTCTTGGCCAGGACCGCGTTCCTGAGGTTGGGCGAGCGCAGCTGGGCGGCGTCCAGGATGGCGCCGATCAGGTTGGTGTTGGTGAAGTTGGCGCGGCCGATGGCGCAGCCGGTCATGACCGCGCCGGACAGGCGGGCGCCGGACAGGTTGGCCTCCGACAGGTCGGCGTCGGTCAGGTCGCAGCCGGTCAGGTTGGAGTTGGTCAGGTTCGCGCGCATGAACTTGGTGCCGCGCAGGATGGCGTCGGTCAGGTCGGTCTGCATCACGAAGGCGTTCGCCACCTTGGCGCGCGACAGGTCGGCGCCGCGGATGGTGGCCGCCGTCAGCTCCGCCGTCAGGACCGAATCCTCGAAGCGGTGCGGGTTCACCTCTCCCGACGCGCCGTAATGCAGCAGCGTGCCGTCGCGCAGGTCCACCTCGACCAGGACGGCCTCCGACAGGACGGCGCCGCGCAGGCAGGCGCCGCGCAGGTCGGCGCGGCGCAGGTCGGCCTTCTCCAGGTTGGCCAGCCGCAGGTCGGCGGCGTAGAGGTTGGCGTTGGACAGGTTGGCGGCGGTCAGCCGCGCGCTGAACAGCTTGGCTCCCGACAGGTCGGCGTCCGACAGGTCGATCCCGGACAGGTCCAGGTGCGACAGGTCGCGCATCTTGAGGTTGGCGCGCACGCCGCCCGGCTGGCTCTTGCGAAAGGCTTGGTGCCGGAGAAGGATGACGTTCAGCTGAGCTTGCGTCAGCTTGGTGCGCGGCGGGTTCGATCCGAATCCTTGCGCGGAGGACATCGACGGAGACCTTCGTTGTGAAGCCGCCCACTGTGCCGGGAAGCACCCAAACAAAAGGTTAACGTTGCGTAACGTTTGATTCAAGCGCGGTCGTGACGTCGGCTCGATTTGGCTGGCCCGGCGCTGTTGACTCCGGGCCGCCGCATGCCTATTGTCCGCCGACCTGCCTTATGTCGAGCCGATCGACCGGGTACCGCCGGCCGGGCGCCGGGGGCCTCCGCCAGTCCGCGAGTGTCGCGCACTGGCGCTTTCGTGTTTGGCGCGGGCGGGACCGAAACTGAGGACCGCTGACCCATGTTCGAAGGCCTGACCGGACGCCTGGGCGACATCTTCGACAAGCTGCGCCGCCGCGGCGCGCTGAGCGAGGAGGACGTCGCCGCCGCGCTGCGCGAGGTGCGCGTGGCGCTGCTCGAGGCCGACGTCGCCCTGCCCGTGGTCAAGCTGTTCATCGCCCAGGTCAAGGAGCGCGCCGTCGGCCAGGAGGTGCTGCGCTCGGTCAGCCCCGGCCAGCAGGTCATCAAGATCGTCCACGACAACCTGGTGGAGATGCTGGGCGCCGGCGAGGACATCAACCTCAACGCCGCCGCCCCGGTGCCGATCCTGATGGTCGGCCTCCAGGGCTCGGGCAAGACGACCAGCACCGCCAAGATCGCGCTGCGCCTCAAGAACCGGGACCGCAAGAAGGTCCTGATGGCGTCGCTCGACGTGCGCCGGCCGGCCGCGCAGGAGCAGCTGAAGGTGCTGGGCGAACAGACCGGCGTCGCCACCCTGCCGATCGTGCCGGGCCAGGACCCCGTCGCCATCGCCCGCCGCGCCATGGAGGCCGGGCGGCGCGAAGGCTACGACGTGGTGATGCTCGACACCGCCGGCCGGCTGGCCATCGACGAGGAGCTGATGGCCGAGGTGGCCGCCGTGCGCGACGCCACCCGGCCGGCCGAGACCCTGCTGGTCGCCGACGCCATGACCGGCCAGGACGCGGTGACGGTCGCCACCAGCTTCAACGACAAGGTCGGCATCACCGGCATCGTGCTGACCCGCGTCGACGGCGACGCCCGCGGCGGCGCCGCGCTGTCGATGCGCCAGATCACCGGCCGGCCGATCAAGCTGCTGGGCGTCGGCGAGAAGATCGACGCGCTGGAGCCCTTCCACCCCGACCGCATCGCCGGCCGCATCCTCGGCATGGGCGACGTGGTGTCGCTGGTGGAGAAGGCCGCCGAGACCATCGACAAGGAGGAGGCCGAGAAGCTCGCCCGCAAGATCGAGAAGGGCCAGGGCTTCGACCTCGACGACATGGCCTCGCAGCTCAAGCAGCTGCGCAAGATGGGCGGCATGTCCGGCCTGATGGGCATGCTGCCCGGCATCGGCAAGATCAAGAACCAGCTGAAGGACGCCAACATCGACGACGGGATGATCAAGCGCCAGGAGGCGATCATCTCCTCGATGACCAAGGCGGAGCGCAAGAACCCGGACATCATCAAGGCGTCGCGCCGCAAGCGCATCGCCGCCGGCTCGGGCACCAGCGTGCAGGAGGTGAACAAGCTGCTCAAGCAGTTCGACACCATGCGCGGGATGATGAAGCAGGTGCAGAAGCTCGGCAAGAAGGGGATGATGCGCCACGGGCTGCAAAGCCTGCTTCCGCGCAACTTCCGGGGGTTGCAATGATCGACCACCTGTCGCTGCCGGTGTCCGACATCGACCGCGCCAGGGCCTTCTACGACAAGGTCCTGGCCACCGTCGGCTACAAGCGGATGATGGATTTCGGCCGATCCGCCGGCTACGGCGACGAGCATCCGCACTTCTGGATCGGCGTGCCGGACGGCGGCCCGGCCGAGGGTTCGGCCGCCGCCGCGGCCGGCTTCCACCTGGCCTTCCGCGCGCCCTCGCGCGCGGCGGTGGACGCCTTTTACGCCGCCGCCCTCGCCGGCGGCGGGCGCGACAACGGCGCGCCCGGCCTGCGGCCCCATTACCACCCGGACTATTACGCCGGGTTCGTCTTCGACCCGGACGGCAACAGGATCGAAGCCGTCTGTCATCTCACCGCGTGAACGCGCGACCACCTCCAACGACCAACCAGGAAAGCAGTTCGTCCCATGTCCCTGAAGATCCGTCTGGCGCGCGGTGGCGCCAAGAAGCGTCCGTTCTACGCGATCGTCGTCGCCGATTCCCGCAGCCCGCGCGACGGCCGCTTCATCGAGAAGATCGGCACCTACAACCCGATGCTGCCGCGCGAGCATGAGCAGCGCATCGTCCTCGACACCGAGCGCGCCAAGCATTGGCTGTCGGTCGGCGGCCAGCCCACCGACCGCGTCGCCCTGTTCCTCGCCAACGCCGGCCTGATCGCCAAGCCGGAGGTCCGCGAGACCCCGAAGAAGTCCGCCCCCAAGGCCAAGGCCCAGGAGCGCCTGAAGGCCGAAGCCGCCGCCCGCGCCGCGGCGGGCGAGGGCTGACGGGCCGCGGGCGCCCGGCCGGCCCCTTGCCGCCGCGGCGCCCCCAGCGATCGTGCATCCCATCATGTCCAGCAAAATCTGTGTCGGCCAGTTCGCGGGGGCGCACGGCGTCCGGGGCCTGGTGAAGCTGCGCAGCTTCACCGCGGACCCGGCGGCGGTGGCCGCCTACGGCCCGCTCGCCGACGAGGCGGGCGGGCGCCGCTTCCGGCTGTCGCTCCAGGGCGCGGCCAAGGAATTGCTCCTGGCCCGCGTCGACGGAATCGCAACGCGCGAGCAGGCGCAGGCCCTGGCCGGCGTCCGGCTCTACGTGGAGCGCTCCGCCCTGCCGGAGACGGCCGACGAGGAGGAGTTCTACCACGCCGACCTGATCGGCCTGCGGGCGGAACGCACCGACGGGTCGCCTTACGGCACGGTGAAGGCGCTCTACGATTTCGGGGCCGGCGACATGCTGGAGATCCAGACGGAGTCGGGGGCGCTGGACCTGCTCCCCTTCACCCGGGCCTGCGTGCCGGTGGTGGACGTGGCGGGGGGCCGCCTCGTGGTCGCCCCCCCGACGGTCATCGAGGCCCGCGGGGAGGCGGATGACACGGGTGACACGGATGGCGCCGAGAGCGCGGGGACCGGGGAGGCGGGGCCGTGAACCACGGTGCCGCCGGCCCGCTCGCCTGGACGGTCAAGGTCCTGACGCTCTTCCCGGAGATGTTCCCGGGGCCGCTCGGCCACAGCCTGGCGGGGAAGGCGTTGGAAAATGGTGTCTGGGCGCTGGAATCAGTGGACATCCGCGCGTTTGCACGCGATAAACACCGCTCCGTCGACGACACCCCCTTCGGCGGAGGGGCCGGCATGGTCATGCGGCCCGACGTGCTGGACGCGGCGCTCGCCGCGACGGCGGGTCCTCCTGGGGCACCGGGGCGCGGCCGGGTGATCTACCTGTCGCCGCGCGGCCGGGTGCTGGACCAGGATCTGGTCAGGGAGCTGGCGGCCACCCCGGTGGTCACCCTGCTCTGTGGCCGGTACGAGGGGGTGGACGAGCGGGTTCTGGACGCGCACGGCCTTGAGGAGGTCAGCCTCGGGGATTTCGTGCTGTCCGGCGGCGAGCCGGCCGCGCTCTGCCTGATCGACGCCGTGGTGCGCTTGCTGCCCGGCGTGATGGGCAACGACGCGACGGCCGGCGAGGAGAGTTTCGAGCGGGGGTTGCTTGAATACCCCCACTACACGCGGCCCGCGGTGTGGACCGACGGGCAGGGTGTGGAAAGGGCGGTGCCGGACGTTCTGCTGTCCGGCCACCATGGAAAGGTTCGCGCCTGGCGGCTCGCCGAGGCGGAGCGGATCACACGGGCCCGCCGGCCCGACCTGTGGTCCCGCTACGCGGCGGGCAGGACGGCCGAAGTCGTCAAGAAGGGCCGCCGCCGCGGCCCGGATCCGGAGTGACGGTCCGCCGCGAGGCGCACCATATAAGGGGTGAGTGTCATGAACCTGTTGCAGCAGCTCGAGCAGGAGCAGATCGAGAAGGCCCTCGGCGGCAAGACCATTCCGGACTTCTCGCCGGGCGACACCCTGCGGGTGAACGTGAAGGTGGTCGAAGGGACGCGCGAGCGCGTCCAGGCCTATGAGGGTGTCGTGATCGCCCGCCGGAACGCCGGCGTCAACTCGTCGTTCACGGTCCGCAAGATCAGCTACGGCGAGGGCGTCGAGCGCGTCTTCCCGCTCTACTCCCCGCGCATCGAGTCGATCGAGCTGGTCCGCAAGGGTGCGGTCCGCCGCGCCAAGCTGTACTATCTGCGCGACCGTCGCGGCAAGTCGGCCCGCATCGCCGAGCGGACCACCGGCCGCGGCATGAAGAAGGCCGCCGCGGAGTAATCCGGCGCCCGTCGACCCCTGGGGCGCCGTTCCCGGCGCCCGTCGCTCCCAGGGGCGCCGTTCCCGGCGCCCGTCGCTCCCAGGGGCGCCGTCCAGGCTTTGCAGCGCCCGCCCGGATCCGTCCGGGCGGGCGTTCGCCGTTGGCGGCGGGGGCTCTCCGGGATGCCGGGCGCCCCCGCCGCCCCCGTCACCCGGTCCGCATGGTGGTGACGATCCCGGCGCCGATCAGCCCGACGGCGAGCAGGACGCCCAGGGTCAGCGGTTCGTCCATGAAGACGGCGCTCAGCAGCAGCGCGGTGACGGGAACCAGGCAGATGATCTGGCCCGCCTGGCTGGCCGGCATGGCCGCCAGCGACCGCGACCACCACCAGAAGCAGAGCGCGGTCGCAATCACCCAGTTGAAGGCCAGGGCCAGGCACAGGGCGGGCGTCCAGTCGACGGGCCGCGCCTGTTCGAAGGCCAGGGCCAGGGGAACGGTCACGACGGCGCTGGCCGCGATCTGCCAGAAGGTCTGGGTCCAGAAGGGCGCCCGCCAGGGCCCCCAGCGCCGGTACAAGGTGGCGCCCAGCGCCCAGCTCAGCGCGCAGGTGATCAGCAGCCCGTTGCCGATCAGCACCGACCGGTCGCCCCAGTCCATCATGGCCGGGTTGACGAACACCAGCACCCCGGCGAAGGCGAGCAGCGCCCCCGCCACCCGCCGGCGGGTGAAGCGTTCGCAGGCCAGCAGGACGCCCAGCGGCAGCGCCCACATCTGCATGGTGTAGGCCATCACCGCCGCGCGGCCCGGCGGGACCATCTGCAAGGCGATGGCGCAGAGATCCATCATGCCGGCGATCTGGAGCGTGCCGATCAGCGCCAGCGGCAGCCGTTCCCCCTTGGGGGGCAGCAGCGGGAACCGCAGCAGGGGGACCAGGGCCGCCACGATCAGCGCCGCCCCCACCAGGCGCATGGCGGAGAAGGCCAGCGGCCCGATGTCGTCGAGCGCCAGCTTCATCACCAGCCAGTTGGCCCCCCAGAACAGAACGACGCCCCCAAGCTGGGCGTACACCGCCGCTCCCGGGCCGCTTCGCGCCCTGACCTCCGTCGCCGTACGCTCCGCCATGCCGTCCCTCCCCGATGCGATTTGGGCCGCATCCTACGGGCGCAACCCGGGCGGCAGGCTTGCGTTCCTGCGACGGCAGCCGCGCGCCGGTGGTTGGTCGGCGGCCTACATGAGGAACTGCATGCCGATCCAGCCGACGACGGCCAGCAGCACCAGCAGCACCAGCGCGGCGGCGATGGCGATGTTGGTCTGGCGGATGCGCCGGCAGCGCGGGCAGGACGGCTCGTCCGCCGGATAGCGGTTGTCGCAGCGCTCACAGCGGACAGTGCGGTCCGTCACGGGAATCCTCATGGGCTGGGCGGCGGGGCGGGACCCGGCCGGGCCTGCTTAGCACAGGGCCGCCGGCGCTTCCAGCCGGCCGGCGGCTCACAATCTTGCCGGGGAGGGGCCGGCGGCGGAAGACGATTAGCCAAGCTTGTCCGCCGCGCGGCACAAGGCTATTGTGCCGCCTCCGGGCGGCCCCCCGTTCGCCCGTCCGGCCCGCCGTCTGCGAGAGAGAACTTAACCGATGTCCAAGCCGCGCACCCTGTTCGACAAGATCTGGGACAGCCACGTCGTCCACCGCCAGGACGACGGCACCTGCATCCTCTACATCGACCGCCATCTGGTGCACGAGGTCACCAGCCCGCAGGCGTTCGAGGGGCTGCGCGCGGCCGGCCGGCAGGTGCGGCGGCCGGAGGCGACGCTGGCGGTGCCGGACCACAACGTGCCGACCACCGACCGCTCGCAGGGCATCACCGAGGAGGAGAGCCGCATCCAGGTCGAGACGCTCGACCAGAACGCGCGCGACTTCGGGGTGCGCTATTTCCCGATGGACGACGTCCGGCAGGGCATCGTCCACATCGTCGGGCCGGAGCAGGGCTTCACGCTGCCCGGGGCCACCATCGTGTGCGGCGACAGCCACACCGCCACCCACGGCGCCTTCGGCGCGCTGGCCTTCGGCATCGGCACCTCGGAGGTGGAGCATGTGCTGGCCACCCAGACGCTGCTTCAGAAGCCGGCCAAGAACATGCTGGTCCGCGTCGACGGCACGCTGCCGGCCGGGGTGACCGCCAAGGACATCGTGCTCGCCATCATCGGCCGGATCGGCACCGCCGGCGGCACCGGCCACGTCATCGAGTTCGCCGGCGAGGCGATCCGCGGGCTGTCGATGGAAGGCCGCATGACGGTGTGCAACATGGCCATCGAGGCCGGCGCCCGGGCCGGGCTGATCGCCCCCGACGAGACCACCTTCAACTACGTCATGGGCCGCCCGCTGGCGCCCAAGGCCGGAGCCTGGGAGCAGGCGGTGGCCTACTGGAAGACGCTGCCGTCGGACGAGGGTGCCGTCTACGACACCACCGTGGTGCTGAACGCCGCCGACATCGCTCCCCAGGTCACCTGGGGAACCAGCCCGGAGGACGTGCTGCCGATCACCGCGGCGGTGCCGAACCCGGCCGACGTCGCCGACGCGGGCAAGCGCGCCGCGGTGGAGCGGGCGCTGGAGTACATGGGCCTGACCCCGGGCCAGAAGCTGACCGAGGTCGCGGTCGACACGGTGTTCATCGGCTCCTGCACCAACGGCCGCATCGAGGATCTGCGGGCCGCCGCCGCCTTGGCCAAGGGCCGCAAGGTGGCCCCCGGCATCCGCGCGCTGGTGGTGCCGGGCTCCGGTCTGGTCAAGGAGCAGGCGGAGGAGGAGGGGCTGGACCTCGTCTTCACCGAGGCCGGCTTCGAGTGGCGCGAGCCGGGCTGTTCCATGTGCCTGGCCATGAACGCCGACCGGCTGGCGCCGGGCGAGCGCTGCGCCTCCACCTCCAACCGCAACTTCGAAGGCCGCCAGGGCCGCGGCGGCCGCACCCATCTGGTCAGCCCGGCCATGGCGGTCGCCGCCGCCGTCACCGGCCGCCTCGCCGACGTCCGCGAGCTGGCCTGAGCCGCCGCCCCATCCCCCGCGCGCCGGCCGCGCGGGGGATGGGCGCGCGCACCCGCCTCCATCCACCCCGCCTCAGTCGCCCCGCGAGCGCTCCTGCCCCAGCAGCCCGTTCGGCCGGTAGATCAGGAACAGGGCGAGCAGGCCGAAAGCCACGATGTCCTTGTAGGCGATGGCGAAATAGGCCGACCAGAAGGTCTCCACCAGGCCCAGCAGGGCGCCGCCCAGCATGGCCCCGGGGACCGAGCCGATGCCGCCCACCACGGCGGCGGCCAGCGCCTTGAAGCCGACCAGATAGCCGGTGAAGAAGTTCACCCCGCCGTAATAGAGCGCGATCACCGCGCCCGCCGCGGCGGCCAGCGCGCCGCCCACCGCGAAGGTGACGGCGACCGTGCGGTCGACGTCGACCCCCACCAGCTCCGCCGCCCCCAGATCGTCGGTGCAGGCGCGGTGGGCGCGGCCGTAGGCGGTGCGCTGCATGATCGCCCACAGCATGGCATAGAGCCCGCCGGTCATCAGCAGGATGACGGCCTGCGAGGTCAGGGCGGTGACCGTGAAGACGCCGTCGCCGATCAGGTCGTGGCGGTCGGCCAGCACCTGGGCCGGCCACCAGTCGCGCGCGCCGTGCAGCAGGCGCACCCCCTCCTGAACGGCGATGGACAGGCCGACGGCGGCGATCAGGGGCGTGTGGCTGCCGCTCTTGCGCAGGCGCCGGAACACCATCCGGTTCATGGCCCAGCCCTGCACCGCGGTGAGCGCCATGACGGTGGCCAGCACGCCCAGCACCGCCAGCGGGACCGTTCCCAGCCCGGCCATGCCCAGCGCGGCGGCGCCCATGGCGGTGACCATGGCGCCGATCATGGTCAGCTCCCCCATGGCAAGGTTGATCTGGCCCAGGATGGCGTAGACCAGCGTGTAGCCGAGCGCCAGCAGCCCGTAGACGCAGGCGACCGTGGCCGCGTTGATCAGCTGTTGCAGGAAGAAGAGAAGCGGAGTCCAGGGCGTGGCGGCGGCGCGCGGGGCCGCCGCGGGCGCCGCGTCGCGCGGTGGCGGCAGCCCCGCCCACACCCGCAGCATGATGAGCTGCATCGCCGTCAGCGGCCCGCCGCGGTCGGTCTCCACCGCCTCCAGCTCGTGCCGGCCGGCCTCGAAGAAGCGGCCGGCGAAGCGGCAGATGATCCAGTGCTCCTCCCCACCGTCGCCGGCCCGGTAGCGCAGGCGCACCGCCCGCGGGTCGTCGGCCGGGCGGCTCGCCTCCAGCCCGGTCGCCGGGGCGGAGTCGAAGGCGGGGATCAGCTTGCGGCACAGCGCCGCCTGCTCGCCGTCGACGCCGCCGCAGCCCGCCAGGAGCAGCAGCGCGGCGGTCAGCAGCAGGATCAGCGTGGCGGGGCGGGGCACGGGAGGGCGGTTGCCGGCCGGTTGGTCGCGGTCCGGCCAGCCTAACAAGAAACCAGCGTGGAAGCCACCAAGCGCCTTCTCTCAGTAGCGGGCGGCGATGAAGTAGAGACCGTCCGGCGGTGCCGTCGGGCCGGCCTTGCCGCGGTCGCGCGCCTCCAGCGCCCGCCGCAGGTCGGCGGCGGTCCATTTGCCCGCCCCCACCAGCTCCAGCGTGCCCACCATGTTGCGCACCTGGTGGTGGAGGAAGGAGCGGGCCTCCGCGTGCAGGCGGATCTCCTCGCCCACCCGCTCCACGGCCAGCCGGTCCAGCGTCTTCACCGGCGACCTGGCCTGGCAGAGCGCGGCGCGGAAGCTGGTGAAGTCGTGCTGGCCGACCAGGACCTGTGCGGCCTCGTGCATCGCCTCGGCGTCGAGCGGGCGGGTCACCTGCCAGGCGCGCCCGGCGTCGAGCGTCAGCGGGGCGCGGCGGTTGACGATCCGGTAGACGTAGGAGCGGCCGGTCGCGGTCAGGCGGGCGTGGAAGGTCTCCGGCACCGCTTCGGCCAGAAGCACCGCCACCGGCGCCGGCTTCAGGTGGAAGTTCAGCGCGTCGCGCAGCTTGAGGGCGGTGAAGGGCTTGTCCAGGTCGATGTGGCAGACCTGCCCGAAGGCGTGGACGCCGGCGTCGGTCCGCCCCGATGCGTGCGCGCGCACCGTCTCGCCGGACAGGCGGGCGACCGCCTCCTCCAGGGTCTGCTGGACGGACGGGCCGTTGTCCTGACGCTGCCAGCCGACGAACGGGCGGCCGTCATACTCGATGGTCAGCTTCCAGCGCGGCATGGGACGTCGTCCAGCACCGTGCCCGGCGGCAGATCGAAGCCGCGCAGGAAGGCCGCGCCGTCCACCGGCGCCTTGCCCGGACGCTGCACGGCGGTGAGGCGGACGGCGCCGCCGCCGCAGGCGACGGTGAGGCGGTCGTCCAGCACGGTGCCGGGGGGAGCGGCCGCGGCGGCCGCCGGTTCGGCGCGGAGCACCTTGATGCGCTCGCCGCCGGCCTCGAACCAGCAGCCGGGCCAGGGCGTGAGGGCGCGCACCTGCCGCTCGACGAAGCCGGCGTCCCGCGCCCAGTCGAGCCGGCCGTCCTCGCGGGTCAGCTTGGCGGCGTAGGTCACCCCGTCCGCCGGCTGCGGCTGCGCCGCCAGCCGCCCGGCGGCGAGGCCGTCCAGCGCCTCCACGATCAGGCGCGCGCCCAGCGCGGCCAGCGCGTCGTGCAGGGCGGAGGCGGTGGTTTCGGCGGTGATCGGCACCGCCTCCTTCAGCAGCATGGCCCCGGTGTCGAGCCCGGCGTCCATCTGCATGATGGTGATGCCGGTCTCGGCGTCGCCGGCCAGGATGGCGCGCTGGATGGGGGCGGCCCCGCGCCAGCGCGGCAGCAGCGAGCCGTGCACGTTCAGGCAGCCCAGCCGCGGCGCGTCGAGCACCGGCTGCGGCAGGATCAGGCCGTAGGCGGCGACCACCGCCGCATCGGCCCGCAGCCCGGCGAAGGCGTCCTGGGCCTCGGCGCTGCGCAGGGTGCGCGGGGTGCGCACCGGGATGCCATGGGCCTCGGCGAAGCGGTGGACCGGCGAGGACTGCACCTGGTGGCCGCGGCCGGCGGGGCGGGGCGGCTGGCTGTAGGCGCAGACGACCTCATGGCCGGCCTCGACCAGCGCGCGCAGGCTGGGCACGGCGAAATCCGGCGTGCCCATGAAGACGAGGCGGAGCTTGCTCATGCGGTCTGCTCGGGGGTGGCCCGTTCGGGCGGTTGGCCCGGCGGCGGGCCGGGCGGTGGGCGGTCAGGCGCTCGCGCCGGCGCTCTGGCGCTGGTTTTTCTGCACCTTGCGCAGGATCATGTTGCGCTTCAGCATCGACAGGTGGTCGACGAACAGGACGCCGTTCAGGTGGTCGATCTCGTGCTGGATGCAGATGGCCAGCATGCCCTCGGCGGCGATCTCGCGGGGCTGGTTGGCCTCGTCCAGGTAGCGGACGCGGACCGCCTTGGGGCGGGTCACCTCGGCGTACTGCTCGGGCACCGACAGGCAGCCCTCCTCGCAGACCGCGGTTTCCTCCGAACGCCAGACGATCTCCGGGTTGGCGAGGCGGATGGGGTTCGGCTTCTCGCCCTTCTCGTGCACGTCCACGACGATGACGCGCTCCAGCACGCCGATCTGCGGGGCGGCGAGGCCGATCCCCTGGGCGGCGTACATGGTTTCCACCATGTCGTCCATCAGCTTGGCGATGCGCGCGTCGACCGCGGCGACGGGCTTCGCCTTCTGCTTCAGCACGGGGTGCGGGGCGACGAGGATGTCCAGAACGGCCATGGGTGCTCGGCAAGGATGCGGGAACGTCAATGTTCCAAAATATGCAGGGCGGGCCGGCGGGTCAAGGAACGCCGGTCCGCCTTTGCGCCGCCGCCGCGGCGCGCTCTCGTGTCGCGCCGCCGCCGCGATGGCGCGCTCAGAGCGGGGAGCGCGTGATCGTCTTGATCGGGCCGCGCGGGTTGCCGGACATCTCGGCGATCCGGCGGTCCTGCTCCTCGATGACGCCGCGGGCGGCGTCGTCGCCGTCCAGGCCGCCCAGCAGGGCGCTGGGGACCTTCCGGTTCGAGGTGCGCGCCCCGTCCTGGTAGATGACGTCGAACAGCACGTAGCCGTTGTCGACAGGTTGTTTCTTGCGGGCCATGAAAACCGCTCCCGGTGGAAAATCGTGAAAGGCTGTGCCGGTCGCGGCGGTGCCGGTGGGATCCGGGCGGCCGGGCAACGGAAAGGGGCACCAGTTTCCTGGTGCCCCTTTCTGGAAGGACGGGTCCGGCGGATCAGACCGCCTTGAGGTTCTCCGCCGAGGTCTTGCCGCGCTTCGGGTCGCGCTGCTCCTCATAGGAGATCTTCTGGCCCTCGTTCAGGGTGCCGAGACCGGCCCGCTCGACGGCGGAGATGTGGACGAAGACGTCCGGGCCGCCGTTGTCCGGCTGGATGAATCCGTAACCCTTGGTGCTGTTGAACCATTTGATCGTGCCGACGGGCATGATGGTTCCTCCGTTTCGTGTGAATGGCGCCGCATCGAGCGGTGCGGCGCATCAGACTGTGTCCAGGCATGGCGACGATCTGGGCACCCGAAGGCGTAGCAGGCCGGCAGTCCGAAGCAGAATGACGGGAAGATAATGGGCATGCCGCCCGGCGTTACAAGGCGAAATAAGGTCGTGCCTATACCCTTATGTCTCCGCCCGGCCGCGCAGCTCCGGCGCCTGGAAGCGGCGGGGTGCATGGTCGAGCGGCTCCAGCAGCGGGATCTCGGCGTTTTCCGGGGCGACATGCAGGTCGCGGAAGCGGCGGGCGCTGACCAGGACGCGGGACTCCAGGCTGCCGACCGCGCCGTTGTAGCAGCCGACGGCCCTCTCCAGCTGGCTCCCCAGCCGTTCCATATGGCCGCCGAGATCGCACAGGCGCTTGTACAGCTCCGCCCCCAGCCCGCTGATCTCGCGGGCGTTGTCGGCCAGCCGCTCCTGCCGCCAGCCGTAGGCCACGGCGCGCAGCAGGGCGATCAGCGTGGTCGGGGTGGCCAGGATCACGCGGTGGTCGATGCCGGCCTCGATCAGGGACGGATCCTGCTCCAGCGCGGCGGAGAAGAAGTTCTCGCCGGGCAGGAACAGCACGACGAATTCCGGGGTGTCGTCGAACTGGTCCCAGTAGGCTTTGGCCCCGAGCTGCTTCATGTGCTCGCGCACATGGCGGGCGTGGCGGGCGAGGGCGTCGCGGCGGGCGTCCTCGCCGCCATTCCCCGCCACCCCCTCGACGCTGTCGAGATAACCTTCCAGCGGGGTCTTGGCGTCCACCACGATGGTCTTGCCGCCGGGCAGCTTGACCACCAGATCGGGGCGCAGCCGGCCGTTGCCGGCGTCCACGCCGACCTGCTCGAAGAAGTCGCAGTGGTCGAGCATGCCGGCCATCTCGCACACCCGGCGCAGCTGGACCTCACCCCAGCGCCCGCGCGCCGCCGGCGTGCGCAGGGCGCGCACGAGGTTGCCGGTCTCCGCCCGCAGCTGGGTCTGCGTCTCCAGCAGCGAGAGGACCTGCTGCTTCAGCCCCTCGTAGGCGCCGGCGCGGCGGCACTCCATCTCCCGGATCTGATCGTCCATCCGCTCCAGCGACTGGCGCACCGGGGCGACGATATCGGCGATGGCGGTCTGCCGCTTCTCCAGGTCGCCCTTGGCCTGCTCCTGGAAGGCCGCCAGCGTCTCCCGGGCGAGGTCGAGGAAGCTCTGGTTGTTGGAGCGCAGCGCCTCGGCCGAGAGCGCCTTGAAGCGGTCCGCGAGCGCGCCTTGCGCCCGCTCCAGCAGGGCCAGCTTCTCCGCCGTCCCGGCCCGCTCCCGGGCGAGGGTGGCGCCCAGCTCGGCCTGGCGCTCGCGGGCGGCGGCCAGTTCGCCGGTGAGGCGGGCGATCTGGTGGTCGCGCGCCTCGATGCCGTCGCGCAGGTCGTCCTCCGCCCGTTCGGCGATGTCGAGGCGGGTCGCCAGCTCGGCCTGGAGCCCGCTGGCCTCGGCCTCCGCCCGGGCGGCCCGCACGCGCAGGACGGCCCAGGCGAGCACGGCCCCCAGCAGGAACCCGAGGGCCAGCGACGCCCCGTCGAACGCGAACTGCATGTGGTCCCCCCCAAGATGCCCGCTTCCGACCCGTCCGTCCCGCGGGCGCGACTCGGATGCGACTCGGATGCGACTCGGGGACACCCTACAGGAACGAAACACGAAAGAGAACGGGTGCCGAACGCCGAACGGCGCCCGATCCCGTCTCCCGGTTCCCGTCTCCCGGTTCCCATCTCCCGGTTCCCATCTCCCGGCTCCCATCTCCCGGTCCCCATCTCCCGGTCCCCACCTCCTTGACGCCGCCTCCGTCGGCCGGCACGATCGGGGCGCTTGCCGATCGCCCTGTCCAGGCCATATCCGACGCATGTCCGAGGACCATCCCCCCCAAGGCCCCCGCGTTCGCGCCATTCCCCCCGGTGAGGACCGGGAACGGCTGATGTGCCCGGACTGCGGCTACATCGCCTATCAGAATCCGCTGATCGTGGTCGGTTCGGTGGCGGTGTGGGAGGACCGCATCCTGCTGTGCCGCCGGGCGATCGAGCCGCGCAAGGGCTACTGGACCCTGCCCGCCGGCTTCATGGAGGAGCGCGAGAGCACCATGGAGGGGGCGGCCCGCGAGGCGTGGGAGGAGGCGCGGGCGCGCATCGCCATCGACTCGCTGCTGGCCGTCTACGACATCCCGCGCATCAGCCAGGTGCAGATCATCTTCCGCGCCCGGCTGCTGTCCGCCGACGTGTCGCCGGGTCCGGAAAGCCAGGAGGTCGGGCTTTTCCGCTGGTCGGAGATCCCGTGGGACGGGCTGGCCTTCCCGACCGTGCACTGGGCGCTGCGCGAGCACCACGCGCGCCTCGGCCGCACCGACTTCGCCCCGGCCGTCAACCCCACGCCCGACCGGCTGGCCCAGTGGGAGCGCATGCTGTAGGGGCCGTCATACCGGCGGCGCATGAACACGGAGCGCCGTCCGCATCACTCCGCCGGGAACTTCGCCACCAGCTCATGCGCCCCCTGGTCGCGCATGACGGTCAGCGGCAGCCAGGTGCCGGGGGCCTGGCGCTGGATCACGCCGGTGAGGTCGGAGGCCTGGCGGACCGGCGCTCCGGCCGCCGCGACCACGAGGTCGCCCGGCGTCAGCCCGGCCGCGGCGGCGACGCTGCCCTCGGCGACGGAGCGGACCTGGACCCCGCCCGCCGCCGGCTCCAGCAGGACGCCCAGCCGGGGGCGCGGGGGCTCGGCCGCCGGGGTGGGGCCGAGCCCGTAGACCGCCTCGGCCACCGGCCCGTCCAGCGCGTCGCACGGCCGGTCCGCGTCCCAGGGCAGAAGCGTCACCGCCCCCTGGAGGCCCAGCGCGGCGAGCTGGTGGGGAACGCCGTCGCCGCCCTCCACATGACCCATGCCCAGGATGGCGACCACCGTGCGCCCGGTGTCGCGGTGGGTGGCGGCGATCCGCTCGGCCATGGCGCGGTCCCACACCGACTGCGCCTCGACGAAGCGCTGGAGGCTGCCGGCCTGGCGTTCGGTGGGGCCGTGGGCGGCCATGGTCTCCTTCAGGCGCTCCACATAGGCGGTCGGCGGCGGCGCCGGGTCGCCCACCCCCTCGCGCTCCTCGGGCGGCACGGCGGCCCAGCCTTCCCGCGCGGTGCGGGAGACCAGTTGGCGCTCCACGTTCAGCGCGACCACCGGAAGGCGGTTCATGCGGGCGAAATGGAGGATGGGCAGATAGAGCTGCGCGTCGTAGCCCCACACCGTCCGCCAGTCGCTTTCCTTCAGGAACTCGGCCTCGGAGGTGAGGCCGGCGCTCCAGCGGTCGAGCGCCGGCTGGACCCGGCGCGGGAACATCTCCATGCCCACCGCGAGATTCGGGTTCAGGGCGTGCAGCGCGGCCAGCGTGTGGAGCTGCCAGCGGTGGTGCTCCGGGCTGTCGTGGCGCTCGCCCAGCAGGACGGCGGGGGCGGCGGCGGCGCGGCGCAGCAGGGCGCCGGCGTCGAGCGGGCGGGCATCGGCGCCGGCCCAGACCCCGGGCGGCACGCAGCCGGCCTCGGGCCGCTCCGCCCCTTGCGGTGCCGAGAGGACGGAGGTGCAGCCGGCAAGGACCAGGGCGGCCATGAGGCGGGGCAACACGCTGAGAGCCCTCCGAAGCGGTGGCGAACCCTGAAGGTTGGGCTGGGGCGGACGGGCTTCAACCGCCCCCGCCCGGGCGTCTCCCCAAGCGCCGGTCCGCCCGAAAGGCCGCGCTGGCGCACCGCCGTGAAGCGCGCTATCGTGCCGGCCATGCCGCACCGCAAGACCGTCATCCTGACCGGCGCGAGCCGGGGCATTGGCCACGCCACCGTGCAGCGCTTCAGCGCCGAGGGCTGGCGCGTGATCTCCTGCTCGCGCGAGGCGGTGCCCGAGCACTGCCGGCGCGACCCCAACTGGACCCATCACATCGCCACCGACCTGTCGGATCCGGACAGCCGCGCCCGCTTCGTGGAGGAGGCCAACCGCGCGCTGGACGGCGAGCCGCTGCACGCGCTGGTCAACAACGCCGGCATCTCGCCCAAGACCCCGATCAAGGAACGGCTCGGCTGCCTGAACGGCGCCATCGAGGGCTGGCACCGCGTGTTCGAGCTGAACTTCTTCGCGCCGCTGGTTCTGGCCCGCGGCTTCGCGGCCCCGCTGTCGCGCGGCAAGGGGGCGATCGTCAACGTGACCTCCATCGCCGGCCACGCCGTCCATCCCTTCGCCGGCTCCGCCTATTCCACCTCGAAGGCGGCGCTGTCCGGCCTCACACGCGAGATGGCGGTGGAGTTCGCCGAGATCGGCGTGCGCGTCAACGCGGTCGCCCCGGGCGAGATCGAGACGGCCATGACCGGCCCCGAGTACGACGTCCTGATCCCGCGCATCCCGCTGAAGCGCATGGGAACGCCGCAGGACGTGGCGGCGGTGATCTTCTATCTGTGCGGCCCGGATTCGGGCTACGTCACCGGGACCGAAACCTTCATCACCGGCGGGCAGCATCTGTTCTGAGCCGGGCGCCGGCGGCCCTGCGCCGAGCGAAGGCGCGTGAGGCCGAGGGCGCTTGATGCGGGCGAAGCCTGCGGGGGCCGCCCGCATCAGAGATTGTACTTGGCCACCACCGCGGCGAAATCCTCGCCGAAATGCTCGCCGACGCGGATGACCGACACGCCGGGGGGGATCTCCTTCAGCGCCGGGTTGTCCAGGCTCATGGAGGTGAGCAGCGCCATCGGCACCGCGCGGGTCACGCTCATGGCGCGCAGGCCGCGGATGAGGTCCAGGCCCGACAATCCGTCCATCACCATGGAGGCGATCACCATGTCCGGCGGAACGCGCACGGCGAGGCTGATGGACTCGATGGGGTCGCTGACCGTGACGGTGCGGAAGCCGCAGGCGGCCAGCTCCGTCCCCACCTTCTTGGCGACGACCTTCGACGGCGTGACCAGCATGATCTCGACGTTGCGGATCTCGACGTCGGTGACCTCGAACTTGTAGCGCACCGGCAGGGCGCGGATGATCTTGTTGGTCTCAGCCAGCATCGGCTGCTCGGCACGGTCCACCAGCTCGGCGATGCGGTCCACGAAGACCTGCGCGTCGGAGAGCTGCCGGGCGTCGAGCTGCTTCAGCCCGGCCAGATACTCCTCCATCCGGTGGGCCACCAGGCTGATCGTGGGATAGCCGAAGCTGGTCCCCATGCCCTTGAAGTTGTGGGCTTCCAGCCGCAGGACGCCGATCACCGACGCCTGGTCGCGGGTGCCCTTGTCCGCCCCGTCCAGCGCCCGGTTCATCACGTCCAGCCGGTCACGGGCGTCATCCATGAACTCGACGCGCAGGCGGTCTTCAAGGTCATCGGACGACAGGACGGAGGCCATGATGCGTTTCCGGGGAGAGGTTACGGACGTTGTTTCGCATCCGAAGCTACACCAGAAGCCGGGTGCGAAACAAACGGCCACACTCGATCGGGATAAAACGCCGCGCCCGTTCGCCCCCGTTTGCCGTGACCCACCGCCGGGGATCCCGTCCCGGGCCGTGGAAGGGCGCCACGGGCCGGACGGAAGGGGGATGGGGCGGGGGGCTACAGGCGGGCCAGCAGGCCGTTGAACCAGGCCAGACGCTCCTCGGCCTGGGCGATGTCGTGGTCGAGCCAGGCGGCGAAATGGCCGGTGTCGGCGGCGGCCCGCCGCAGGTCGCCCAGACGCGCCCGTTCGGTCTCGCACAGGGAGGCCAGATGGTCGATCTGGTCCTTCTGCGCCTCCGCCTCCAGCAGGTGCAGGAAGCGCAGCTTGAGCGCGATGACCAGCTTGTTCAGCCCGTCGGCCGAGGGCGCGCGCACGTTGGCGCGCATCAGCGTGTCGAACTCGGCCCGGCCGGCGGCGGTGGCGCCGAGCAGGGCGTTGTCCTCCATGCCCGTGCCGTCCAGCGCCTCGATCAGCCCTTCGTAGCGCAGCATCTCCAGCGACGTGCCCATGAGGTCGAGCGACGGGCCGACGATGCGGTCGAGGAAATGGCGCAGCGCGCCGGCCAGATCGGCGTAGCGCTGCGGCCCGTCCTGGATCAGCGTGCCCAGGACGGCGAGGCGGACGGCCTCCTTCGGCATCAGCGAGTTGTCACGGTACATGGCGAACCCCTGGGCATGGACGAATTGGCCGGACGCGGCGTCCGCGCCGGCCGGTGAAACGGCGGCATCCCTAAGGTAAGGCCGCGGCGGCGACAAGTCCAGGATCCCCGGAAGCTCCGGCGGCAAATTTTGCGAATGATTATCTTTAGCGCCCAGGCCCGGCGTCCGGCATCAGCCCCGGGCCGGCGGCGCGGACGGGGAACGGCGGCGCGAAAGGGCTGTTGGTCCGGGCGTGAACGGCTGATTCCACCGGAAGGAAAGCGACCCCGTGACCAAGCTTGCAGCACTCGCCGCCGTCCTGGCGCTGGCCGCCCCGACGGCGGCGCTGGCGCAGAGCCAGGGCCAGCTCGAAACCCAGAAAGGTCCGATGGAGCGGGCCACCCCGCAGGACACCGACGATCCCGGCCGCACCTACGGGCGTGGCGAGAAGGGAGTCGGCGAGCAGCATGGCAGTCCGCCCGGCGACCGGCTGGCGCGCCCGGCCGATCCGTCGGTCCCCACCCGGGGTGACCCGGCGCAGCCCGGGGTGAGTCGCGGCGACACCGCCGCCACCAGCGCCAAGCCGGCCGAGGTGCTGACCGACGATGGCCGCAAGCGGCCGGAGACGGCCGAACGCCCGCCCTCGGCCGGCCAGCCGACGCTGGACCGGGGCCACCATGTCGACCCGGGTGGGCGGACGCCGGCCAAGCGCGCGGGCGACGGGGGCAACAACCCGCCGCCCGATCCGTCGAAGTAGGGGCCTCCACCGACGGCGGGCGGCTCCGCCCGCCGTCGTCCCGATCAGGCGGCCAGCCGCAGCTCCAGGCGGTCCCACACGTCGAGCAGCGCCTCGACCAGCCGGGCCATGGACTCGTCGTCGTGCAGCGGGGTGGGGGTGAAGCGCAGCCGCTCGGCGCCGCGCGGCACGGTCGGGTAGTTGATCGGCTGCACGTAGATGTCGTGCCGCTCCATCAGCTCGTCGGAGGCGCGCTTGCAGCGGTGGGCGTCGCCCACCATCACCGGCACGATGTGGCTGGCCGAGGGCATGACCGGCAGGCCGGCCCTGGTGAGCAGCGCCTTCAGCGTGGCGGCCCGTTCCTGGTGGCGGTCGCGCTCGGCCTGGCTGCCCTTCAGGTAGCGGACGCTGGCCAGCGCCCCGGCGGCCAGGACCGGCGACAGCGAGGTCGAGAAGATGAAGCCGGGGGCGAAGCTGCGGATGCAGTCGACCAGGGCGGCCGATCCGGTGATGTAGCCGCCCTGAACGCCGAAGGCCTTGCCCAGCGTGCCCTCGATGATGGTCAGCCGGTCCATGGCGCCGTCGCGCTCGGCGACCCCGGCGCCGCGCGGGCCGTACATGCCGACCGCGTGCACCTCGTCCAGGTAGGTCAGGGCGCCGTGCTTCTCCGCCACGTCGCAGAGGTCGTGGATGGGGGCGATGTCGCCGTCCATGGAATAGACGCTCTCGAAAGCCACCACCTTGGGGCGCCCGGGCGCGATGGCCGACAGCAGTTCGTCCAGGTGCCTGGGGTCGTTGTGGCGGAAGATGTGCTTCTCGGCGCCGCTGTTGCGGATGCCGGTGATCATTGAATTGTGGTTCAGCGCGTCGGACAGGATCACGCAGTTCGGCAGCAGCTTGCCCAGCGTTCCCAGCGTCGCGTCGTTCGACACGTAGCCGGAGGTGAACAGCAGCGCCGCCTCCTTGCCGTGCAGGTCGGCCAGTTCCCGTTCCAGCAGCACATGGTAGATGTTGGTGCCGGAGATGTTGCGCGTGCCGCCGGCCCCCGCGCCGACCCCGTCGATGGCCTCGTGCATGGCCTTCAGCACCACCGAGTGCTGGCCCATGCCGAGATAGTCGTTGGAGCACCAGACCGTGACCGTGCGCTCCTTGCCGGAGGTGTCGCGGTAGGTCGCCTTCGGAAAGTTCCCCGCGTGGCGTTCCAG
>JAEZHQ010000517.1 GCA_023416455.1 Pseudomonadota bacterium
TCGTCACGCCGCCGCAGATGACCGACGGGACGGGGCCGGCCACGCCCTACGGTCCGGCGGTGCCTCAGCGCTGACGCGGGGCCGTGCCGGCGGCGGGCCGGCGCGTTATGGCCGCACGCCGTAGCGCGCCAGGTGGCGCGCCATGTCGGAGGGGGTGAGCGGGAAGGCGGAGCCCCGGCGGGCGTTCAGCATGGCCCGCGGCGGGATGGCGGCGGCGCGGGCCTGCACCTGCATGGCGCAGCGCATGGAGAAGCCGGCCCGCCAGACCAGGGCCGTCACCGCCTGGGCGTCGCCGGAGCCCAGGATGGCGTCCACCAGCGCGGGCTGGACGGCGGCGCGCAGGGCCAGGGCGGCGCGGACGAAAGGCACCTCCTCCCAGGACAGGGCATCGCCGATCGCCGTTTCGTCGAGTGTGCCGCAGCCGTGCAGGCGGACGGCGCGGCGCTCCGGTGTCTCGGCGGGGTCGCGGGCGGCCACCCAGTCGACGCGCCGGCGGGTGGCGGCGGCGATCTCCGCCACCGTGGCGGCGTCGAAATCGGGGCGCGCGCGCAGCGTCTCCAGGACCGAGCCGTCGACGAAATCAGCGAGCCGCACGGCGAGCTGCGGCGGCAGGGCGGGCCGCCGCGCGAGCTTGGCCTGCCAGTCGCGCCGCCCGGCCGCCTCCTCGACCAGCCGCTCCAGCCGGTCGTCGGGGATGACGGCGCCGCTGTTGTCGAGCAGGACGCCGGTGGCCCCGGCGTCGCCGGCCTCGACGATGGCGCAGGACACGGGGGCGCTCACCCGCCGCCGCCGCGCGATCGCCGCCAGCCTCCAGCCGGCCGGGTGGGTGGCGATGATCGCCAGCAGGTCGTCGTCGGTCAGCGCGGCGCAGTAGTGCAGCAGGGGTTCGGCGACCGACCGCTCGACATCGCGGGCGAGCGCCCGCACCACGGCGGGCGGCGCGCAGGCGATGTCCTTGAGGACGGAGGCCAGCGCCGCGCGCACCTGGGCGACGTGGTCGCGGGCGAGCTGCTCCAGCGCCCGCAAGGCCACCGCGGTCACCCGGTCGCGCCCGTCGGGCGGCAGGTCGGGCAGCAGGCGGGCCAGCTTGCGGGCCAGCATCGCCCGCACGCCGGCATCGCCCATGCCGGCCAGCCGCGATTCCACGAGCGCGTCGCCGACCCGGCGGCCGATGGGGACCGGCGGGAGAGGGGGCGACGGCGGGGCGGGCGGGCCGTCGAACAGATAGTCCATCAGCTCGGGCGCCACCCCCTCGTCCGCCGCTTGAGCGTCCACCGCCCGTCCGGTGGCCCGGAGGCGCGGCCGGCCGCCGCCGGCGGGAAGCCCGCCGCCGGAACCGCCCGTCTCGGGCGCGGCCGCCAGCCGTGGCCGGGCCGGATGTGCCTTGCTTGGCTGCATGCGTCCATCCAAGCGCCGGTCGGGTTAACGGGGGCCTAATGCCGGGGCGAAGGGCCGCCGGGCCGGCCGCGCTGGGCGGGCCGGCGGGGGCGTGCGCCGCCGCCCAGCATGCGGACCGGGGTGGCCTGCTCCTGCCGGTGCCGGTCGAACTGGTCGAAGATGCGCAGCAGCTGGTCGGCCGTGCCCTCGCCGTAGTGGATGTCCATGCGGGCGCGGTCCAGTTCGGTGGCGAGCGCGTCGCGCAGGCGGCCGAACATGGTCTCGAACAGCGTGTCGAAATGCTCGTCGGCGAAGTCGAACCGCTTCTCGCGCAGGATCTCGGTCATGCGGCGGATGAAGGTCTGCCGTTGCAGGTGGAACTGCTTGAAGCGCAGCAGAACCCGCACGAACACGGTGTCGGCCAGCACCGCCAGCGTGTCCTGGCGGGCGATGCGCCGCCAGATCTCCTCGTCGCGGTCGGTGCCGATCTGGTTGAAGATGGCGATCGCGTCGCTGTTCAGCACGATCCATTCGCGGTCGTAGAACAGGGTTTGCAGGTTGGCCTGGAGCCCGGGCACCACCACCCGCGGGAAGACCTCGCCGGTGATCGGGTCGACCCGTTCCGGGACCCGGCCGGCCAGCGTGGCGAACATCAGCCGGGTGACGAAGTCGCGCCGTCGCCCGTCGGTGGTGAAGAGCGCCGGGCGGCGCGTCCCGTCGCCGGACCCCGCCGCCTCAAGGCAGGCGTGGCAGGTGCGGGCGAACAGCGGCAGCGCCTTGGGCCAATGCTCCATCATCAGCGCCACGGCGCGCAGGAACTCGTCGCGCGACAGGCTGCCCTTGGTGAAGAGTTGCGGCTCCAGCGCCTCCTGGAAGGTGCGGACCAGGGCCTTGGCGGTGCGGTGGTGGCGCACGAAGGGCGGTTGGTCGATGGTGCTCATTCCATGGTTCTCCCGGCCACGGCTCTCCCGGCCACGGCTCTCCCGTCCGCGGCGGTTCGGGTTCGCAACGGGGGCGTGCCGTGGTGGTTATCTCGCATTTTATTTATCTGGCCGCAGTGACGGCCGTCACAGCCGCCGGGCCAGGCCGGGCCGGAACGAAAAAAGGGCCGCGACCCGATTGGGCGCGGCCTTGCGGAGTTTAGGGAGGAAACGCACTGCAAAAGCAGTAACGAGGACGGATGTTAGAGATCCTCCGGGCGGCTTGGTAGTACCAATTCGGTATTGGTGCGGTGCGATATCCGCATGGCAGCGGTTGGAATAAGGGTTGTTTGCCTAGGACGGAAGCAGGAATTGGCCCGTTTGCCCGCCACAGGGCAGAGACGGGGGTCGTTGGGCGGCCGAATAGTTCGGCATGTTCCTCAGTTTCGAATGAAACGACTGGCCGGCATTGCCGGGCGGCCTGGCGATTGCGCGCGCGGCGTGCCGGCCGGAGCGGCGGCGGAAAGCCCGGTCCGCGCGCTCCGGCACTCGGCACGGCCCGAAGGCCGCCCCGCCGGGCCGGTCAGGCCAGCCTGGCGCGGATCAGGGCCTTGGTCTCGTCGAGCCCGTAGAGCTGGATGAAGGAGCCCATGCGCGGGCCGGTGGTCTGGCCCAGCAGCACCTCGTAGAGGGCCTGGAACCAGGCGCGCAGTTCGGTGAAGCCGTGCGCCTTGCCGACCGCGAAGACGTCGTTCTGGATGGCCTCGGCGGTGGCGTCGGCGGGAACGGCGTCCAGGCGCGTCAGCAGATCCTCCAGCGCCGCCCGCTCGGCGTCGGTGGGGGCGCGGTAGCGCTTGGTCGGCTTCACCTGGTCCTGGTAGTAGCGGACGGCGTATTCCACCAGCCGGTCCAGGAAGGGGCTGTTCTCCGGCGTCGCCTGCGGTGCGTAGCGGCTGATGAAGCCCCACATCACCTCCTTGGTCTCGGCGTTGGCGACGCCGGCCAGGTTCAGCAGGATGTTGAAGGACAGCTCGGCGCGCACCGGCGGCGGGTTGCCGTCGTGGATGTGCCAGGCCGGGTTCTCCAGCCGCTTGGCCGGCTCCTCGGCGGGCAGCTTGGCGGCGAAGGCCAGATACTCGTCGACCGCGCGCGGGATCACGTCGAAATACAGCCGCTTGGCCGACTTCGGCTTCTGGAACATGTAGAGCGCCAGGCTCTCCGGCGGGGCGTAGGCGAGCCATTCCTCCATGGTCAGGCCGTTGCCCTTGGACTTGGAGATCTTCTGGCCCTTGTCGTCGAGGAACAGTTCGTAGTTGAACCCCTCGGGCGGCCGGCCGCCGAGGATCGCGGCGATCCGGCCGGCGAGGTCGGCGGAGGGGATCAGGTCCTTGCCGTACATCTCATAGTCCACGTCCAGCGCGTACCAGCGCATGCCCCAGTCGGGCTTCCACTGGAGCTTGACGTGGCCGCCGGTGACCGGCAGCTCGACCTTGCGGCCGTCCTCGTCCTGGAAGACGATGGTGCCGGCCCCGGCGTCGCGCTCCAGGATCGGCACCTGGAGGACGCGGCCGGTGGTCGGGGAGATGGGCAGGAACGGGCTGTAGGTCTGCCGCCGCTCCTCGCCCAGCGTCGGCAGCATCAGCGCCATGACCGCGTCGTAATGGCGCAGAACCCCGAGCAGCGCCTGGTCGAAGCGGCCCGACTTGTACCAGTCGGTGGAGGACTGGAACTCGTAGTCGAAGCCGAAGGAGTCCAGGAAGGCGCGCAGGCGCGCGTTGTTGTGGGCGCCGAAGCTCTCGTGGGTGCCGAAGGGGTCGGGCACCTGGGTCAGCGGCTTGCCCAGGTTGGCGGTCATCAGCTCCTTGTTGGGGACGTTGTCGGGGACCTTGCGCAGGGCGTCCATGTCGTCGGAGAAGCAGAAGAGCCGGGTCGGGATGTCGCTCATGCGCCGGAAGGCCTGGCGCACCATGGTGGTGCGCGCCACCTCGCCGAAGGTGCCGATGTGGGGCAGCCCCGACGGGCCGTAGCCCGTCTCGAACAGGACGTAGCCTTTGGCCGGCGGCGCCTTCGCGAAGCGCGCGACGAGTTTGCGCGCCTCCTCGAACGGCCACGCCTTCGCCTGCAACGCCAAATCCCGCTCGCCAGTCATGGTGGAGCCCCTGATCAACACACGTCCGTGGAAAAGCCGGCGGATCCGTCGCGCCGGCGCGTCTGCCCGGGCCACGGGAATAGGCCCGGCCCGGGCAGACATGCTTAGGGCGGCGCGGGCGGCGCGTCAACCTCGGGGGCTTCGTCGCGGAAGCGGCGCTGGATCTCCTCCACCACGTCCATCGCGGAGGCCAGCGCCTCCACGCAGGCGGCGTCGAACATGCTGCCGGCCTTGTCGCGCAGGAAGGCCAGCGCGTCGGCGTTGCTCCAGGGGGCCTTGTAGGGGCGCCGGCTGGTCAGCGCGTCGAACACGTCGGCCACCGTGGTGATGCGGCCCTCGATGGCGATGGCACCGCCCTTCAGGCCGGCCGGATAGCCGGAACCGTCGATCGCCTCGTGGTGCTGGGCGATGACGTTGCTCAGCAGGGCGGCGTGCGGAAGGCCCTGGAGCCCGTGGTCGCGGCGCATGCCCTCGACGATCTCCAGCCCCTTGACGACGTGGGTCCGCATGACCACCAGCTCCTCGGGCGTGAGGCGGCCGGGCTTGAGCAGGATGTGGTCGGGGACCGCCACCTTGCCGATGTCGTGCAGGGGCGCGTACTGGAACAGATATTCGATGAAGGCGTCGGACAGGCCGTGCGGGACGCTCAGCCGGCGCGCCACCAGCTGGGCGAAGTGGGCCATGCGGTCGAGATGGCCGCCGGTCTCCTCGTCGCGGTGGCGGCTCATGGCGCGGGCGGTGTGGACGGCGCCGAGCATGGCCCGCATCAGCGCCAGCTCCCCCGCCACCAGCAGCGTGATGATGCGCCGGTGGGGGGCGAGGCGCGCCACCACCTCGGCGGTGAAATAGCCGGGCTGCTCGGCGTTGAAGAAGAGGAAGCCGTAGAGCACGCCCTGGCGGCGGATGGGGGCGGCGTAGCGCGAGCGCAGGCCGAGGTCGGCCAGGCGCCGGGTGGCCTCGCCGCCGCCGGCCGCCGGCAGGTCGCCGACGATCAGCGGGCCGCCGCCGCGGGCCAGCCGCGCCAGGC
>JAEZHQ010000235.1 GCA_023416455.1 Pseudomonadota bacterium
TCGTCGCTCTGGCCCTTGATGCGGGCGGCCAGCGCCGCTTCCAGGAAGCGGTCGATGTCGCCGTCGAGGACCGACTGGCTCTGCGACGTCTCCACGTCGGTGCGCAGATCCTTGACCATCTGGTAGGGGTGCAGCACGTAGGAGCGGATCTGGTGGCCCCAGCCGATGTCGGTCTTGGTGGCTTCCAGCGCCGCCGCCGCGTCCTCGCGGATCTTCAGCTCGCGCTCGTAGAGGCGGGCGCGCAGCATGTCCCACGCCTTGGCGCGGTTCTTGTGCTGGGAGCGCTCCTGCTGGCAGCTGACCACGATGTTGGTCGGCAGGTGGGTGATGCGGACCGCCGAGTCCGTCTTGTTGATGTGCTGGCCGCCGGCGCCCGACGCCCGGTAGGTGTCGATGCGGCAATCCTTCTCGTTGATCTCGATGTCGATCTTGTCGTCGATCACCGGGGAGATTGAGACGGCGGCGAAGCTGGTCTGCCGGCGCGCCTGGCTGTCGAAGGGGCTGATCCGCACCAGCCGGTGCACCCCGGCCTCGGTCTTCAGCCAGCCGTAGGCGTTGTGGCCCTTGATCTGCACCGTGGCGGACTTGATGCCGGCCTCCTCGCCGGGGCTCTCTTCCAGCCACTCGGTCTTGTAGCCGTGCTGCTCGGCCCAGCGCATGTACATGCGCAGGAGCATCAGCGCCCAGTCCTGCGCCTCGGTGCCGCCAGCGCCGGCGTTCACCTCGACGAAGCAATCGTTGGCGTCGGCCTCGCCCGACAGCAGGCTCTCAAGCTGGAGCTTGGCGGCCCGGTCGCGGAGCGCGTAGAGCTGGGCCTCGGCGTCGGCGACGATTCCGGCGTCGCCCTCCTCCTCGCCCATCTCGATCAGCTCCAGGCTGTCGGACAGGTCGCGCTCAAGCGCGCGGTAGCCGGCCACCGCCGTGTCGAGCTGGGTGCGCTCCCGCATGATCGTCTGCGCGCGGGCGGGGTCGTCCCAGAGCTTGGGATCCTCGGCGAGGTTGTTCAGTTCGTCGAGACGACGCAGCGCGTTATCCCAGTCAAAGATGCCTCCTCAGCAGCGCCAGCGACTCTCTGATCTCGCCAGCGGCCGCTTCGATCTCGGCCCGCATCGCGGTCCTCCTCGTCAGCCAGGGTTGCGGAAGGGATGATGAGGCATATGTAGCGGTTTGCACCGGCCGTTGCACCCCCTTAATCGCCCCCCTGCCCGGCTTTGGTGGAAAGTCACGCCGGTGATGCACCACCGGCGACGGCCGCATAGGCCGGCGCCAGCGCAGCAATCCCGTGCCCTGCGCTCCACTCATCGGCAATATCGCCATTGCGCAATACGGGGAACGCGATCACTCGTCCAGACGAGTACGTCGTTTTTCTGGAACCGGATGCCTTCACCGGACAAGGGGCACGGGGGAGGACTTGCGATGCCCATGGCGCCTGGTGGTGTCCCCGGGGGCGTCCCCGGGGGCGTCCATCAAGCGCCATGGGGTCTACGGCATGGCGCGCGGCAACGCGCGCGCGAGGCACACGGCCGGCCGGTCAGCGCTTCCGGCGCCCGCGGTCGGAGCCGCCGCCCTTTCCGGCGTCCATCCGTTCGACATCGACCTCGGTCTTGCGGACCGTGTCCCGGACGGTCTCCTGCCGCTCGCGGCTGGACTTGGACAGCTCGACCTCGCCGATCAGGCGGGCCGCCTTGCGGACCTCGGCCTCCTCGGCGGTTTCCGTCAGCTCGACGCTGCTCTCCCGGAAGGCCGCCTCGGTCTCCTCGGGGCTGAGGTCACGGTCGGCGTCGCGATGCCGCACGCGGACCGTCTCCTCCTCCAGGCCGACCTTTTTCTCGACCGGCCGCTCGGTGACCCGGGTGCGGGCACGGACGCCGCCCCGCACGACCCGGCGCTTGCCGATCTCCAGCCGCTCCTCGGCCTCCGGCAGGGTTCCGGTCTCCCCGCCCCGGTCCGGCGCCTCATCCTCGCCCTCATCCTCGCCCTCATCCGCATAGGCGTCGACGGCGTGCGCCCCGTTGCGCTCCAGCAGCGCGCGGACCGCGTCGGCCCGGTCGTCCTCGACCTCGACGGCGATCACCGCCGCCCCCTTGGCGACGGCGCCGGCGAAGGCGCCGGCGTCCTCCTCGTCGATGCCGAACTCCGCCAGCTGGCTGGCCATGTCCTCCTGGTGATGGTCGAACAGACGGATGCCGGCCTCGTCGCATCCGCTGCCCGCCAGCGCCTCGCGGGCGCGGCGGGCGGGGTCCGGCTCCTTGTAGAGGCCGATCACGGTGGTCGTCATGGGGTGACGTCTCCTTTCGGAAGGGATGGCCGGAGGGGGGGCCTCGCCCGGTTCCCGCGCCACCTCGACCTCGGTCCGGCGGACGGTCACGCGGTCCTGGTGGCGGTGGGTGCGGCGGCGGCGCGTCACATGCACCTCCTCGACCAGGCGCAGACGCTTCTCGACCACGACCACCTCCTCGATCACCGGGATGATCGTGGTCTCGCCCTCCTGGCGCATGGCCAAAGGCGCGTCGATCCAGCGGCCCACCGGCACCCGCACCACCTCCACCTCGACCCGCTCCAGCGGCTCGTCGATCGCCACCTCCTCCTCGCGGACGCGCCGCCGCGCCTGGACGGTCCCGGTCCGGCGGGACCGCTTCTCGATCTCGATCCGTTCCTCGACGACGGGAATGACGACGCGGTTCGGCTCGGCGTCCGTGCTCATGACGGAGTCCTCGTGGAGGCGGACGGTGGGGAAAGGCCCAGTGGGCGGGCGGCTCCGACCGTATGGAGTCCGGTCAACAGGAGCCTTCCCGACCCGTTCCGCACCCGCGAAGACAATATCGGCGCCGCTGCCGCCCTTCTTTCGGAGAGAGCCGCCCCGGCGCCGCCGCGGTCAGTAGAGGCCGCCGGTTCCGATGGTCGCGGCCGGCGGCGGGGCCGCGGTGACGGTGCCGTCCGGGGCGGCGCCGGAGGGCGCACCGAAGCCGCCGGGCAGGGCGTCGCCGTAGCCCGATCCGGGAACGGCGCCGCCGCTCCAGGCCCCCGCCCCGCCCGCCTGGCCCGAGCCGTCGAGGACCATCTGCGGCAGATCGGGGTTGGGCTCGGTGCCGGGGATGAAGGCTTCCCAGATCGCCTTGCGCTCGCCGGGCTGGGCCAGCCGCCCGTTCTCCGGGTTGACCCGGACGAGGCGCAGGCCGCGCGGCACACGGAACGGGGTGGCCGGCTTGTCCTTCAGCGCCACCTCCATCACCTCCTTGAAGACCGGCACGGCGGCGGAGCCGCCGGTCTCCCGCACGCCCAGCGAGCGCGGCTGGTCGAAGCCGATGTAGGTGCCGACCACGAGGTCGGGCGAGAAGCCGACGAACCAGGCGTCCATGCTGTCGTTGGTGGTGCCGGTCTTGCCGGCCAGCGGCTTGCCCAGCGACAGCAGCCTGGTCGCCGTGCCGCGCTGCACCACGCCTTCCAGCATGGAGACCATCTGGTAGGCGGTGCGCGGGTCGGCCAGCTGCTCGCGCGCGTCGGGCACCCCCGGCACCGCCAGGTCGTCGCGCCAGGAGACGGCGGAGCAGCCGTCGCAGGGGCGGTCGTCGTGGCGGAAGATGGTCCGGCCGACGCGGTCCTGGACGCGGTCGATGAAGGTCGGGGTGATCTTCTTGCCGCCGTTGGCCAGCATGGCGTAGGCGGTGCTCAGCCGCAGCACCGTCGTCTCGCCGGCGCCCAGCGCCATGGGCAGATAGGGTTGCAGGTTGTCGACGATGCCGAACTTCTCGGCCGTCGCCTTGACCTTGTCCATGCCGACGGCCTGGGCCAGCCGCACCGTCATCACGTTGCGCGACTTCTCGATGCCGGCGCGCAGCGGGGTCGGGCCGTAGAACTCGTGGCTGAAGTTCTCCGGCCGCCAGATCGGCTGGCCGTGCCCGGGGTCGTACTCGAACGGCGCGTCCATGACCAGCGAGGAGGGCGTGAAGCCCTGGTCGAGCGCGGTGAGATAGACGAAGGGCTTGAAGGACGAGCCCGGCTGCCGCATCGCCTGGGTCGCCCGGTTGAAGGAGCTGATCTGCGGGGAATAGCCGCCGACCATGGCCAGCACGCGCCCGGTGTGCGGGTCGAGCGCCACCAGCCCGCCCTGCACCGCCGGCACCTGGCGCAGCCCATAGGTTCCCGGCGGCAGGTCGCGGCCCTTGTCGTCCTTGGCCATGGGCTCCACCAGGATGACGTCGCCGAGCTTGGCCGCGTCGGAGGGGCGGCGGATCTCGGGGCCGAGCCGCTCGTTCTCCCGCCAGGCCCGGGCCCAGCGCAGCTCGGCCAGCGGCACCCGGCCGCGGCTGCCGTCGGCCAGCCCGATGTCCAGCGCGTCGGCCTGGTCGTCCTTCAGCACGACGGCCAGCTTCCAGCCGTCCGCCCCCGGCGGCACCGGCATCGCCGCCAGCTTCTTGGCCCAGGTGTCGAAATTGTCCATCCGGCCGACCGGGCCGCGGTAGCCGTGGCGGCGGTCGTACTGGACCAGCCCGCTGCGAAGCGCCCGCGTCGCCGCGTCCTGGAGGACCGGATCCATGGAGGCGCGCACCGACAGCCCGCCCTCGTAGAGCGCCTGCTCGCCGTAGAGCTTGACCAGCTCGCGCCGGACCTCCTCGGCGAAATACTCGGAGGTCACATACTCCTGCTCGTCGCGCTTGCGCACCACCAGCGGCTTGGCGCGGGCGATGCGGGCCTCCTCCGGGGTGATGTGGCCGTCCTCGGCCATGCGGCCGATGACCCAGTTGCGGCGGGCGAGCGCGGCGTCGCGCTGGCGCTCGGGGTGGTAGTTGCTGGGCGCCTTGGGCAGGGCCGCCAGATAGGCGGCCTCCTCGATGTCCAGCTCGTCCAGCGCCTTGTTGAAGTAGTTGAGGGACGCCGCCGCCACGCCGTAGGAGCGGAAGCCCAGGAAAATCTCGTTCAGGTAAAGTTCGAGGATGCGGTCCTTGGTGAAGGCGCGCTCGATGCGCACGGCCAGGATCGCCTCCTTGATCTTGCGGTGGAAGGACACCTCGTTGGTCAGCAGCATGTTCTTGGCGACCTGCTGCGTGATGGTGGAGGCGCCGACCGGCCGGCGGTCGCTGCCCAGATTCTCCACGTTGGTCAGGATGGCGCGCGCGATGCCCAGGGGATCGACGCCCTTGTGCTCGTAGAAGTTCTTGTCCTCGGCCGCCAGGAAGGCGTTGATCACCCGCTTGGGCATGGAATCGATGGGCACGAAGACGCGCTTTTCCGCGGCGAACTCGGCCAGGAGGCGGCCGTCGCCGGCGTGCACGCGGGTGGTGACCGGGGGCTGGTAGTTGGCAAGCCTGGTGTAGTCCGGCAGATCGCGGTCGTAATAGTCCAGCACGTAGACGAGCGCCCCGGCACCGGCCAGGGCGAGCATCACGAAGGCCATCAGAGCGGACAGAATGAGGCGCATGACAGATCCCAAACAGGCAAGGCCCAAACAGGCGGGGCGGCGCTCCGCCGGTTCCCGTCGCGGAAACGGCGGAGGCGGTGCGGGCGGCGGCATCCTACACCGCCGGGGCCGGTCCGCCGACCCCTTCGCGGGCATGTCAGCAAAATGTGACGCCGGCAAGGCCGCCGCAAGAAGGGGGTAGATCTCCTCAGCTCCGGCGGGCGGCGGTCAGCCAGCGGAAGTAGGAATCGATGCCCCTGGTCAGGGCGCGGCCGAGCTTCTCGCGATAGGCCGGGGTGGTCAGAAGGTTGGCGTCCTGCGGGCTGGATAGATAGCCCATCTCGACCAGCGCCGAAGGCATGTCCGGAGCGGTCAGAACGGCGAAGCCGGCCTGGCGGTGCGGCTTGGGGATCAGCCGGATCTCGCGGCCGAGATGCTCCAGCGCCGCGTTGGCGAAACGCTTGGAGTGGTTCTTCGTGTCGCGCTGGGCGAGGTCGATCAGGATGGAGGCCACCAGATCGTTCTCGGCCGAAAGGTCGAGGCCGGCGATGGCGTCGGCGCGGTTCTCCTTGGCGGCCAGCATTTCCGCCTCGCGGTCCGAGGCGCGGTCGGACAGCGTGTAGATGGACAGCCCGCGCACCGTGTTGGCGCCGATGCTGTCGGCGTGCAGGGAGAGGAAGAGGTCGGCGTCGGCCTCGCGGGCGATGGCAACGCGGTCGCGCAGGCGCACGAACACGTCCTTGTCGCGGGTCAGCCGCACGCGGTAGCGCCCCGACGCCTCGAGCTGGCGCTTCAGCTCGCGCGCCATGGCCAGCGTGATGTCCTTCTCGTGAATCCCGCCGACGCCGACGGCACCGGGATCGACGCCCCCATGGCCGGGGTCGATCACGATCAGCGGCTTCTCCGGAGCCGGCCGTTCCGGCGCCGCCCGCGCCGGGGCGGCGGGAACGGCGGCCGGCTGGATGGGGGACGGCCGCGCCGCCGGCGCGGTGTGGGCG
>JAEZHQ010000612.1 GCA_023416455.1 Pseudomonadota bacterium
AAGATGGTGCGGGCGGTCGGACTCGAACCGACATATCCGTAAGGACGGCGGATTTTGAGTCCGCTGCGTCTACCAATTCCGCCACGCCCGCACTGTGCCGCCGAATCCGGCTTTCGCGTCTTGCGCCTGCTTTTCACCTGGCGCCGGCTTCTCACCTGATGCCGGAGGAGCCTTCTCGACGACGGTCACGCCGCCTTCGCCCGAGCCCCTCGCAACACCACTCCGGTCTCCCGTCCTGCGCTATATAGAAGGGAAAAGCGTCTTCGACCAAGCCTTTTCTGAGCGGGGGCTTTCCTGCCGCAGGTCCTCGCGGCGTCTGGCGCCGCGCCGGGCGGCGCGCTAAGCTCCGCGCCATGCCCACGCGACTCACCCTCGACGATCCGCGCTTCGCCGCCGCAGCCCTCGGGCTCGCCAGCGCCGGCGTGCTGGCGGCGGCCCTGTTCTTCCAGTTCGCCCTCGGCTACCAGCCTTGCATCCTGTGCCTGTGGCAGCGCGTGCCTTATGGGGCGGTGCTGGCCTTCTCCATCGTCGCGCTGCTGTTCCGGCGGTGGAAGGGGCTGGGCGACGCGCTTCTGGTGGCCAGCGGCTTCGCCCTGCTCGCCGGGGCGGGGATCGCCGCCTACCATGTGGGGGTGGAGCAGCGCTGGTGGGCCGGCACCGCGGCCTGCGGGGCCACGGGAAGCGCCGCCCTGACGCTGGAGGAGCTGCGCGCCCAGGTCATGGCGGCGCCGGTGGTCCGCTGCGACGAGGTGGCGTGGTCGCTGTTCGGCATCTCCATGGCCGGCTACAACGTCGCGATCTCGCTGGCGCTGGCCGCCTTCGCTTTCGTGGCGGCGCGCGCCGCCTATCTCCGGACCCCGGCTTCCAGGACCTTCGCATGACCCTGCTCGACGAACGCCCCGCCGCCGCCACCACTTCCGATCCGGCCCCGGCCCCGCGCCGGCGCGCGCGCGGGCGGCTGCCCGGCGACCCCACGCCGGAGGAGCGGCTGGCCCGCATCGTCCGCGTCGACCACGCCGGCGAGTACGGCGCCAAGCGCATCTACGAGGGCCAGATCGCCGTCATGGGCAAGGGCCGGCACGGCCGCACCCTGCGGCATATGGCCGATCAGGAGCTGGAGCATCTCCGGTATTTCGAGAAGGAGCTGACCGCCCGCCGGGTGCGCCCGACCGCGCTTCAGCCGGTCTGGCACGTCACCGGCTTCCTGCTGGGCGCCGGGACGGCGGTTCTGGGCGAACGCGCGGCGATGGCCTGCACCGTCGCGGTGGAGGAGGTCATCGAGGGCCATTACGAGGACCAGCTCAAGCATCTCGGTCCCGAGGAGGCGGAGCTGAAGGAGGCCATCCTCACGTTCCAGGCCGAGGAGGTCGAGCACCGCGACATCGGCCTTGTCAACGGCGCCGAGCAGGCACCCGCCTATCCGGTGCTGTCCGCCGCCATCAAGGCGGGAACCAGGGCGGTCATCTGGCTGGCCGAACGGGTGTGACGCGGACGTCGCCTGAAGGCTTCGTCCGCATAACCCGCTCGCACCTTGCTTGCGCAACGTGCCGCCGGATTGGATCAATGGCCGGCGGTCAGCGGCCGGGCGCCCTCTCCCTTTTCAACGGCGCGCGGCCCCGGCACGCCATGGCGTTTCGAAGATCGTTGCGGGCGTCGGCGTGGAGCGGGTTCACCCCGCCCCCGATATCCTCCGCCCGCTCCGCTTCGTCCCCGGTCAGCCGCCGGACGGCTCGCTCCGGCCCGGCGCCGGGCTCGCCGGCAGGCCGTAAATCTCGTCCTCGGTGCGCCCGCAACCCTCGCAGACCCCATCCTCGCCGATGATGCAGACCCCGATGCAGGGGTTGTCCGGTTCGTCCATCGTCTCCGCCCTTCACACGGGATCCAGTTCGGTATCCCAATAAAGAAAATCCCGCCAACTTTCGTGAAGGAAATTTGGCGGGAATGCACGTCCGTTCTCCTGAAGCTCGTAAGCGGTCGGCTGGAAAGGCGGACTGAGGGGGATCATGCCGCAGAGATGCGGCAGCCGGTTCCCCTTCGTCAGGTTGCAGGCCGAGCAGGAGGTGACGACGTTGTCCCAGGTGGTGCGCCCGCCGCGCGAGCGTGGGGTGACATGGTCGAAGGTCAGATCCTGCGTCGGGAACGGCCGGCCGCAATACTGGCAGGTGAAGCGGTCGCGCAGGAACACGTTGAAGCGGGTGAAGGCCGGCCGGCGGGTCGCCGGTATGAACTCCTTCAACGAAATGACGCTGGGCAGCCGGATCTCGAAGCTGGGAGAGCGGACCACGCGGTCATACTCGGAAATGATGTTCACCCGGTCCAGAAACACGGCTTTGACCGTTTCCTGCCATGACCACAGCGATAACGGAAAGTAGCTGAGCGGACGAAAATCCGCGTTCAGCACCAGAGCCGGACAGTGATCGGGTGGTGGAGCCAATGGCCACTCCCTCGTCTGGATCGTTTCTGGCCGTTCCAGGCACCCCGCCGGGGTGCGGAACACCAGATACATAGAGGATCGGAACCGCAAACTCAACATCTCGGGTCAGAGCTGCGTCAATCTTCGCCAATCCCTGACCAATTGGCATAAGGTGACGCCATCCCTTTGGGCAGGGGATGCTGCGCCTTTGTGACAATTGTGGATCGTCCTTACGGCGGTGTGCTCCACCGCCGTCTGATTACCTCTCGTTAACCATACGCTGTCATGGTGGCCGGGCATCCAAGGGGATTATCCATGAGCGCCACGATCATCAGCCTTGCCCAGAAGCGCGCCGAACGCGAGGAGCGCGAGCGCCAGCGCCGCATCGATGCCTTCGACCAGGAAATGCGCCGCCGCCTGACCCTGTATCTGGAAGGCGACGACCGTCCGGTCGAGCCGATCAAGGACAACCCCTACATCTGACCGGCGCGCCGCCCCCCGCCCGCCGCCCGGATGGACGGATGGACGGCCGATGGGCGTGGCGGGAAATCCGCCCCCGCGACGCCGGATCGGCTATAAGGGCGGGCATGACCGACATCGTCACCCGTTTCGCGCCGAGCCCGACCGGGCATCTGCATCTCGGGCACGCCCATTCCGCCCTGTTCGGCTGGCGGGCCGCCAGGGACGGGGGCGGGCGCTTCCTGCTGCGCATCGAGGACATCGACCCCCAGCGCTGCCGGCCGGACTTCGAGCGGGATCTGATCGAGGATCTGGCGTGGCTCGGCCTGGACTGGGAACGGCCGGTCCGCCGCCAGTCGGAGCATCTGGACGACTACCGCGCCGCCTTGGAGCGCCTGCGCGGGTTGGGCGTCGTCTATCCCTGCTTCTGCACCCGCAAGGACATCGCCGCGGAGATCGCCGCGGCCGGCCATGCCCCGCACGGGCCGGACGGGCCGCTCTACCCCGGCACCTGCCGCCACCGTTCCGCCGCGGAGCGGGCGGAGCGCATGGCGGCGGGTCAAGCCTATGCCTGGCGCCTCGACGTCGCCGCCGCCGCCGCGCTGGCCGGCCCGCTGCGCTGGCACGACCGCGCGCAGGGCTGGCAGGAGGCCGCGCCGGGCATCCTCGGCGACGTCGTTCTTGCCCGCAAGGACACCCCGACCAGCTATCATCTCAGCGTCACCGTGGACGACCATCTCCAGGGCGTCACGCTGGTGACCCGCGGCGAGGATCTGTTCGTCGCCACCCACCTGCACCGGCTGCTCCAGGCGCTGCTGGGCATGGAGCCGCCGGACCACCACCACCACGGCCTGCTGCGCAACGAGCGGGGCGAGCGGCTGGCCAAGCGCGACGGGGCGACCGCGCTGCGGGCGTTGCGCGCCGCCGGGCACAGCCCCGCGGCGGTGCGCGCCATGGCCGGCTTCCCCGACGGCGCCACGCCGGCGCCCTGCGCCGGGGTGCAGGCGCGCGGCGCGCCCTGACCCCTTGCGGTCAGCCCCGGCGCCGCAGCCCGGTCACGATCTCCAGATAGTCGGGCTCGTCCGGCTTCAGCCAGCCGTGGCGGACCAGGAAGTCGATGATCACGAGGTTCACGTTGAACTTCCAGTCCGTGGTGGTGCGCACGGACTCCGCGACGCGGTCCAGCGGCCACAGCTCGAAGCGCTCGACCTCGCCGTCGCAGTTCCGCGGCGTGAAGTCGGGGTCGAGTTCCAGGTCGTAGAGGAACAGCGTGTCGGGCTTCAGCCCGGCCGCGGTCTCCAGCGTGTAGGTGACGGCTCCGACCGGCACCGCCCGCCCGGCCAGGGCGGCGTCGATGCCGGCCTCCTCCCCGGCCTCCTTGACCAGATTCTCGGCGAGCGTCAGGCCGATGGGCTGGCCGCCGGCGATCAGGTTGTCGAGCTGGCCCGGCGCCACGTCCCGGTCCCGGGCGCGGCGGCCGATCCACAGCGACAGGCCGCCGTCGGGCTGGCGGACGAAGCCGTTGACGTGCAGGCCGTAGGCGGCGACGCCGAAATGGGCGACCACGGCGCGGTCGATGCGCATCAGCGGCTCCGCCCCCCAGCGCGGCAGCACCGGGTAGAACTCGCCGCGCAGCGCCTTGACCGCGCCCTCCTCGACGAGGAAGCGGGCGGCGTGCTCGATCACGCTGGAGCGCGCCTCGAAGTCACGCAGCTCGGGCGCCAGCGTCACGCGCTCCGCCGTCACGACGAAGCCGGGATCGACGCCGGGAAGCCGGTTGGCCAGGGCCGGACGGATCCAGCCGATGCGATGCCCCTCCACCTCGAACGGTCGAAAGCCGGAGAGGTCGTGCGCGTTGCACGCGCGGATGCGGTCGAGAAAGCTCATACGCCGGTTTAACCGCCGGGCCATGGTGACGCAAGGGCCATCCCGGGCGGTGGCCATCCCGGGCGGTGGCCATCCCGGGCGGTGGCCGCCCCACCGGCGGGCTTCCGGCCCGGCGCCGCTTCATGATAGGGCATGCGGGCCGGCGGCCGTGCCAGGCCGGCCGGCGAAGGCCGGGGGAGCGATGGTCCGATGAGCGGCGGGACCCGGATGATGCGAGTGGCGACGCGAGGGGCGGGGCGAGGGGCGGGG
>JAEZHQ010000622.1 GCA_023416455.1 Pseudomonadota bacterium
GGACGGACCCCCGCGGCCGGCCGGCGGCGACGCCGATGCCGACGGCTATGCCAATGCCGACGGCTATGCCAATGCCGACGCCCTGGCCGCCCTGCGGGCGCGCCACGCGGCGCTGCTCGCCGAAGCCCTGGCCATGCGGCCCGCTCCCTGAGCCGCTCCGCCCCGCCACGGCGGGGGATCAGGCGGGCCGCGCCTCCTGCCCCATGGCGAAGGAGAGGTCCGCCCCCGACAGGGTCACCGGGCTGGTCTTGATCCCCGTCAGGTCGCAGCCGTGCAGGATCGCCTGGGCAAGGGCGACCTCGCGCAGGTCCGCCCCGGTCAGGCTGGCCTCCGCGAGGTTGGTCGGCCACATGCGGCTGCCGTCGCCGGCCAGATCCACCGGGCGCATCCGGGCCCGCCACAGCGTCGCCCCCGCCAGGTTGGCGCCGCGCAGGTTGCAGCCGGACAGGTCGGCGCCGGTGAGGTCCGCCTCGCGCAGGTCGCTGTAGGACAGGTCGGCCATGATCAGCTTCGCGCCGGAGAAATCCGCTCCGCGCAGTCCGCAGAAGCGCATCACGCTGCCCGGCAGCATCCGGTTGGCGAAGCCGCAGCCGCGCAGGTCGGCCCGCTGCACCTCCAGCCGGGTCCCGGCCGCCCCGCCATGCTCCACCCAGGTCTGGTGGGCGGAGACGGAATCGGCGATGCGGTCGGCCAGGCTGACCAGGCCGGCGCCGTCCACATCCACGCCGCGCCGCTCCAGCGTCCGGCGCAGGTCGTCGTCCAGGCGGGCGCCGCACATCAGGGTGCCGTCGAGCGTGGTGCGCTCCATCACGGCCTCCATCAGGTTGGCCCCGATGAGGATCGCCCCCGACAGGTCGCCGCCGGTGAAATCCGCCCCCGCGAGGTCGCAGCCGGAGAAGTCGCACTGCGCCATGCGGGCGTCGGCCAGGACCGCCCGGGTCAGCTTGGAACCGACGAAGGTCGTGCTGCCGTCGGCGTTGCCGGCCGGGCGCCGGCGGTCGTCCGCCGCCATCATCAGGCCCTTGCGCAGGTCGGCGCCGCGCAGGTCGGCCTCGTGCAGCCGGGCGCCCTCCACCCGGGCGCCGCGCAGGTCGGCCCTGGCCAGCCGGGCGCCGGTCAGGTCGGCCCCGGAGAGGTCGGCGCCGAACAGGTCGGCGCCCGACAGGTCGGCCCCGGCCATCCGTGAGGCGTTCAGGTTGGCGCCGGCCAGCTTGGCGCTGTTCAGCCTGACCCCGTTGAGGCCGAGCCGCGACAGGTTGTGAAAGCTGAGGTCGGCGCAGCGCCCGCGCCCGCCGGACTCGCCGTCCAGCCATTGCTGGTGCCGGGCCAGCGCGTTGCGGATCGCCCGCAGGTAACGTTCTTCCATCATGCGACGATTCCGCACCGGCCGCGATCCGGCACCCTCGCCGAGGCGCGCTGCACCGCCATGTTACAGAATCGCAACGCCGGGAGGAAGACGTCTGGCGGTCACCGGAGTGCGTCGGAAAGCAGCGCCCCCCGCGACGCCATCATGTACAGGCCCATGTGGTGCGCCGCCGCCTGCGGGTGCGCCGCCGTCCCGGGCAGGCCGAGCGCCCGCGCGGCTTCCGCCGGCAGGTCGTAGGTGGCGCAGCCCGGCTCGTGCACCACCACGTCCCTCAGCGTCGGGGTCAGGCCGTGGTTGCGCGCCGACAGCAGGGTCAGCACGAAGTCCATCACGCAGACGTCCGTGCAGATGCCGACGCACACCACCGCTTCCAGCCGGTTGCCGGTGATCCAGTCGACCAGCCGGTTGCGCCCGCCCGCCTCCATGGCGCCGATGAAAAAATTGATGCAATCCTTGGCGATCAGCGTGACGCCGGGGGCGCCCTCCAGCCAGGCCAGCTCGGCCACCAGCTCGTCGTGGCCGCTCCCCGCCAAGCAGTGCGGCGGATAGGGCGGCTCGGGCCGGGCCGGGTCATGGCGGTCGAGGGAGGCGCAGACCGGCCAGCCGGCCTCGACGAAGCGGCGGGCCAGCCGGTCGGTTTCCGCGATCATGCGGCTCACCTGCGCGTCGGGGGCCGGCGGGGCCAGCGGGCCGCAGCCGACGGCGGCAAAGCCCTTCACCTCGTCGATGATGACCAGGCCGGTCACCCCGGCCGGCATCGCATAAGGGGCCAGTGCCACCGGAAAGCTGCGGCGGACCGTCTCCAGGGCATCGTCACGGACCAGCGTATCGAGCATGGTTCCCCCGTTGCACAAGCGGACAGGCGACCATAGCCGACCGCCGCGCCGCCGTCACGCCCCCGACCCTTCCCGCCTCCCGGGGCAGCGGACCGGAAACGCCGGCCCGGCTGCGGCAAATTGGCCGGATGGCCCCCGGATCGGCGCGCCCTCCGGGCCGCCGGCCGGCTTCGCGACATCATACCGCGGAGCCAAGCACCGGCAACTTCGGCCCTGATGGAAACGGACGAGGTGCACCGCAACCAAAGGGTACGCGAATGAACATCACGATCGAGTTCCTGGGCATGCTGCTGCTGGTCGCCAGCGCCGCGGCGCTGGGCCTGTCGATCGTCGTGGATGTCGGCCGGGTCAGCGCCGAGAAGGCGCGCCATGGCTACATGCAGCGCCAGCACGACCGCAAGCGGGCCGCCCTGGCGGAGTGGCGGCAGAAGTCCGATCAGCTCCAGGCCGAACTGGTCGCGCTCCAGGCCCGCCACACCGAATTCACCGGCCGCCGCCACAAGGCGCAGACGGAGCGCCGGGCGCTGGAACTGGTCAAGGTCGAGCTGGTGCACGAGCTGGGCGACGCCGACGAGACGGAGGGCTTCTGGGCCCAGCTCGCCGTGCAGGAGGGCATCGCCACCATCGACCGGCGCGACGTCATCTTCTCCCGCCAGATCTGGGAATACCGCAACGTCGCCCACATCTGGGCGCCGACGCCCGAACAGGCGGCGCTGCTGGTGCAGGCCGCCTTCGCCGCGCGGAACGGCGTCCTGCCCTCCGCGGTGGTTCCGCTCGCCCTGGCCCCGGTGCCCGGAACGGAGGCCCTTCCCGCATGACCGGCATGATGCTGCTGTACCTGAGCATCGGGATGATGGTGCTCTCCGTGCTCTCCAACCGCTACTGGACGCGCCAGCTGGCGGCGACGCGGGCGGCCCAGGCGAAGATCCGGATGAAGGCGGAGGAGGCCGCCGGCGAGGCCGCCGAGCTGGCCGCGGCCTACGCGCAGATCGCCGCCCAGCATGCCGAGGCCGAGAAGCGGGTCGCCAAGGCCGAGCAGGACATGCAGGCGGCGCTGCTGGAGCTGGAGCGGACGCGGGACGCCCCGGTCAACCGCTACCACGTCTTCGACCGGCTGGAGCCGCGCCAGGGCCGCTTCTGGGAGGCCGCCGTCCGCGGCGCCGCCGGCGGCGCCCGCCCGTCCGACCGTTCGGCCCAGCGCGCCTGGAGCGGCATCCGCCGCTTCGTCCTGATCGCCGACACCGAGCGGGACGCCCGCGAGCGCGTCGCCGCGCGCTTTTCCCGCCGCACCGGCTTCGAGTTGCTGGAGGTGGTGCCCTGCCGGCTGAGCGGGCTGACGGTGAGCCGCATCGCCGAACTCAGCACCTTCCGAAAGCGCAACGCCGCCGAGGAGGAGTCGCGGCCGTCCCGCCGCACGGCCTCGGGCCGGGCCTGAGGGACGGAACAGGGCGCGGGAGGCGGGCGCGGCGACGCCGCCGCCTCCCGCCTCCCATGCCCGCATTCAGTGCCCGCCTTCAGTGCCCGCCGCCGTCCTCGAAGGAGGGGGCGTTGAGGCCGGAAGCCTCAAGCTGCGCGATCAGCGTGGCCTTGAGCCGCTCCAGCCCCTCCTCGCTGTAGGCTTCGGCGCGGGCGACCAGCACGTCCTGGGTGTTGGAGGCGCGCAGCAGCCACCAGCCGTCCGGCGTGGTGACGCGGACGCCGTCGATGTCGTTGACGTCCGCCCCCTCGGCCTTCAGGCGCTCCTTGACCTCCGCCACGACCTTGAACTTGCGCTCCTCGTCGATCTGGAAGCGGGTTTCCGGCGTGTTGACCACGTCGGGCAGGCGGTCGCGCAGGTCGGCCAGCGACAGGCCGAGCTTGCTGACCAGCCCGATCAGGCGCACCGCGCAATAGAGCGCGTCGTCGAATCCGTACCACTTGTCGGCGAAGAAGATGTGGCCGGACATCTCGCCGGCCAGGGGCGAGCCGGTCTCCGCCATCTTCGCCTTCAGCAGCGAATGGCCGGTCTTCCACATCAGCGGCGTGCCGCCGTGCTTGGCGATCTCGTCGAACAGCGTCTGGCTGGCCTTGACGTCGGCGATGATGGTGGCGCCGGGATGGTCCTTCAGCACGTCGGCGGCGTAGATGGCGACGAGCTGGTCGCCCCACACCACGCGGCCCTTGTGGTCGATGGCGCCGATGCGGTCGCCGTCGCCGTCGAAGCCGATGCCGAGGTCGCAGCCGTTGTCGGCCACCGCCTTCTTGAGGTCCACCAGGTTCTTCTCGACCGTGGGGTCGGGGTGGTGGTTGGGGAAGGTGCCGTCGATCTCGTCATAGAGGCGGATGTGGGTGCCCGGCAGCCGGGCGGTCAGGCGGCGCAGGATTTCGCCCGACGCGCCGTTGCCGGCGTCCCAGGCCACCTTGAGGTCGCGCACCCCGTCATAATCCTTGAGCAGGCGCTCCACATAGGCGTCCTGCACGTCGATCCATTCGGACGAGCCCTGGCCCGACTCGTAGTCGGCCTTGGCCGCCAGGGTGCCGAGGTCGAGGATCTGCTGGCCGTAGACCGGCCCCTTGCCCAGCATCATCTTGATGCCGTTGTAGTCCGGCGGGTTGTGCGAGCCGGTGATCATGATGCCGGCCGCCGCCTCGCGGTCGCGCGTGGCGAAATACAGCATCGGCGTCGGGCCGAGCCCGATGCGCAGAACGTGCAGGCCGGTGGCGACAAGCCCGTCCACCAGGGCGGCCTCCAGCTCCGGCGAGGACAGGCGGCCGTCATAGCCGACGCACACCGTCTTGCCGCCGCCCCGCACGACGACGCTGCCGAAGGCGCGGCCGACGGCACGGGCGTCGGCGGGGTTGAGCGTCTTGCCGACGATGCCGCGGATGTCGTATTCGCGCAGCACGGTCGGGTGGAAAATATGGGCTTCGCTCATCTTGTTATTGTCCTCCTTGGGCCTCCCCGACCGGCACCGAGGGCCGGCCGATGGAGCTGTAGGCGAACCCGGCCTTGGCCATGTCGTCCGGGTTATAGATGTTGCGCAGGTCGATCATCACCGGACGCTTCAGCAGCTTCTTGACCCGCCTCAGATCCAGCGCCCGGAACTCGTTCCATTCCGTCAGGATAGCGATGCAATCGGCCCCGTCCAGCGCGTCGTAGGCGGTCTCGGCCCACACCACGCCGGGCAGCAGCCGGGCCGCCTCCGCCATGCCGGCCGGGTCGAAGGCGCGCACCGTGGCCCCCGCCCTCTGCAAGGCCGGAATGATGTCCAGCGACGGGCTGTCGCGCATGTCGTCGGTGTTCGGCTTGAAGGTCACCCCCAGCACGCCGACCGTCTTGCCGTCGACGCTGCCGCCGCAGGCGGCGACGATGCGCTCGGCCATCTGCTTCTTGCGCTTGTCGTTGATGTCCACCACCGTCTCGATGATGCGCAGCGGGCTGCCCACCTGCTGGGCGGTGCGCACCAGAGCCAGCGTGTCCTTGGGAAAGCAGGAACCGCCGTAGCCCGGTCCGGGATGCAGGAACTTGCGGCCGATGCGGCCGTCCAGCCCGATGCCGCGGGCCACGTCGTGGACGTCGGCGCCCACCTTCTCGCACAGGTCGGCGATCTCGTTGATGAAGGTGATCTTGGCGGCCAGGAAGGTGTTGGCCGCGTACTTGATCAGCTCCGCCGTCTCCAGGGCGGTCACCACGATGGGCGTCTCGATCAGGTAGAGCGGCCGGTAGAGCCGGCGCATCACCTTGGCGGCGCGGTCCGAGGTGGTGCCGATGACCACCCGGTCCGGCCGCATGAAGTCGCCGATGGCCGAGCCCTCGCGCAGGAACTCCGGGTTGGAGGCGACGTCGAAGTCGGCGTCCGGGCGGGTGCGGCGGATGATCGCCTCCACCTCGCGGCCGGTGCCCACGGGCACCGTCGACTTGGTCACCACCACCGTGTAGTGGTCGAGGTTCCGCGCGATCTCCTCGGCCGCGGCGTAGACGTAGGACAGGTCGGCGTGGCCGTCGCCACGCCGCGACGGCGTGCCCACCGCGATGAACACCGCATCGACCCCCTGCATCGCCTCCTTGAGGTCGAGGGTGAAGGACAGCCGCCCGGCGGCGACGTTGCGCGCCACCAGATCGTCCAGCCCCGGCTCGTAGATGGGGATCTCGCCGCGCTTCAGGCGCTCGATCTTGCCGGCGTCCTTGTCGACGCAGCAGACGTGGACGCCGAATTCCGAGAAGCAGGCGCCCGACACCAGGCCGACGTAACCCGTACCGATCATCGCAATGCGCATGGGAATCTCCCGTAACCTGGGCCGTAACCTGGGCCGTAACCTGGACCGTGCCGCCGGCCGCGCCGCTCCATCGGCGGGGTGGCCCCGGCACGCAACACCCGCCGCACCCGGGCAACGGGCACGGCGGGCGGGCGGATCATGACGGATCCGGCGTCAGCAGTATTTGCGGAGCATCTCACGCACCTTGTCGGCCATGTCCGGCCGCTTCAGCGCGTGGGCGAGGGTGGCCTCGATGAAGCCGACCTTGTCGCCGCAATCGTAACGGGTTCCCTCGAAGCGCAGACCGTGGAACGGCTGGCCGCCGATCAGCTTGGCCATGGCGTCGGTCAGCTGGATCTCGCCGCCGGCGCCGCGCTGCTGACGCTCCAGGTGGTCGAAGATCTCCGGTTGCAGGATGTAGCGGCCGATGATCGACAGGGTGGAGGGGGCTTCCTCCGGCTTGGGCTTCTCCACCAAACCGCGGACGGTGGCCAGGCGGCCGTCATCCGCGGCCACGTCCAGGATGCCGTAACGGCTGGTGTGCTCGCGCGGGACGTCCACCACGGCGACGATGTTGCCGCCCACCTCCTCGTACGCCTCGACCATCTGCTTCAGGCAGGGGGTCTCGGCCTGCACGAAGTCGTCCGGCAGGACGATGGCGAAGGGGTCGTTGCCGATCAACGCACGCGCGCACCACACCGCGTGGCCGAGGCCGAGCGGCACCTGCTGACGGGTGTAGAAGCACCGGCCGGGCGCGATCTCGCTGCCGCGGACCTCCTCCAGTGCGTCGGCCTTGCCGCGCTCCTCCAGCGTCCGGTTCAGTTCGGTGTCGGCGTCGAAATGGTCCTCGATGGCCCGCTTGCTGCGGCCCGTGACGAACACGAAGTCCTCGATGCCGGCGGCGCGCGCCTCCTCCACCGCGTGCTGCAACAGCGGCCGGTCGACGAGGGGCAGCATCTCCTTCGGAATGGCCTTGGTGGCCGGCAGGAAGCGGGTGCCGAGACCGGCGACGGGGAACACCACCTTGCGCACGGGTTTTCGCATCGGGGTTCTCTTGTGGTTGCCTGGAAATGCTTCGACTATCGCGACGTTTCGCAACGGCGGCAAAGCGCACGTGAAGCTTTCTGCCACAGCCCCCCCCAGAGGCGCAACACACCCTTCCGGGACCCGGCAAAAGGCTATATGCGCAACAACAAATCCTTCGCCTGGTTGATCTTGGCCGCCAAATAGGTGGACCCCCCAAGATCCGGATGCACTTTCATCATCAGCCGGCGGTGCGCCTCCTTCACCTGTTCGGGTGTGGGGTCGGCCGGCAGGCCGAGGATCTCGCACGCCTCCTCGCGGGTCATCGGGCCTCCGCCGGGGCCGCCCGGCCCTCGCCCGCCCGGTCCCCGCCCGCCCGGATCCCGCCCGCCGGCCCCCGCCCCGGCGGCCTCGGCGCCGGACTCCGCGCGCTCGCGCCAGTCCGGCCGGGTGCGGTCGAGCCAGGCTTCCAGCACGGTCGCCGACTGGCCGTCGTCGCGCCGGCAGTCCTCCAGCAGCGTCATGAGCTGGCCGAAGGTCAGGGAGTCCAGCGTCCGCCCGCGCCACGGGCCGTGCAGCACTTCGCCGGTCATGCCGCCGCTGTCGTGGGACAGCGTCATGCGCAGGTACAGCGTCTCCACCCGCGAGGTCTGGCCGCCGGTTGGGCCGCGGGCGGCGCGCAGCGAATCGCGCAGCATGCGCCAGCGCGTGAACAGCGGGAAGGCCACCGCCCCCAGCATCAGGGCGGCGCCGAGCCGGCCGGTCAGTGTCAGGAAGACGACGACGATGACGCCCAGGGCCACGCCACCGTAGCGCACGGTCAGGGCGAGCGTGCGCGGGTCGGCCGACAGGAAGACGCGGGCCAGCAGGTAGAACCCGACCACCAGCGCGATGCCCAGGAGGAAGTACCCAAACATCCCGCCCCGCCCTACCGGTTCATGCGCGCGGCTGGCCGGCCTGGCCGACCTGGCTGGTGAGAAGGCGCACCGCCTCCCCCCGGGCGCGGCTCAGATTTTCCAGCGCCGCGCGCCCCCCCGCCGCGTAGACGGCGACGGCCTCCAGCAGATCCCTGAGCTGCTGGGCCGAGGAGCCGTCGAACGGGCAGTAGGCGCCGCCGGACAGGCGGGCGATGGTCTGGAAGGCCCGCTTGGCGATGGGGTCGCCGCGCTCGTGGAAGATGAAGACCGGAACGCCGAGGAGCCCCAGCTCTCCGGCCTGGTGGGCGAGCTGGTCGACGTCCTCCTCCATGCAGTCGCCGACGAAGACCAGGGCGTTGACCTTGCGGGCCTTGGACTGCTTGATGCAGTGGCCGAGCACGCGGCCGATCTGGGTCTGCCCTGCCATGCAGCTCACCGCCGTCATCCGGCGCAGCAGATCCTGGGAGTTGCCGACCCAGGGGCTGGCCTGGCACTCGCGGAAGCCGCGGTAGTAGACGAGCTGGATGTCGAGCCCGCCGAGCGCGGCGGTCGCCTGGAACATCTCCCCCTGGATCTGGCAGGCGCGGTCCCAGGTCGGCTCGCGGCTGGCCGTCGCGTCCATGGCGAACATCAGCCGCCCGCGGGTTCCGGTCGCCGACCGCGGCAGCGCCGCCACCTGGCGCAGGAAGGCGTCGACATCGGCCTGCGACGACCGTTGCTGTGCCGGCAGATGATCGCGCTCGGCCATTGTCCCATCCCTGTCCGCTCGTGAACCCGTCCGGATGAGAAGATGGACCGGCCGGCGCGGCCGGTCCAGTCTGTCCATGGTTCACACCCGATTCGGGAACGTGCCGGCGGCGGTGACGGTTCCCGTCCGGGGGCTTGCCCGGCCGGCCGGGGCGTGCTTGGCTGCCCGCCATGCCCCCCTTCCCGTCCGTTCCCGCCCCGACTCCCACCCTGACCCCCGCCCTGACACCGGATGCGCTGCGCGCCCGCGTCCTCCACGCGGACCCCGACCTCTTCGTCATCGACAAGCCGGCCGGCCTGGCGGTGCACAAGGCGGGGCGGATCACCGACCATCTGGAGCTGTATCTGCCCGCCCTGGCCGGCCCCGACGGCGTGCCGCCGCGGCTGGCCCACCGGCTCGACCGCGACACCGCCGGCTGCCTGGTGCTGGGGCGCTCCGCCTGGGCGCTGAAGCGGCTGGGCGACCTGTTCGCGGCCGGGCATGTGGAGAAGGTCTACTGGGCGGTCGCCGAGGGCGTTCCCGATCCCCCCGCCGGCACCATCGACCTCCCCCTGCTGAAGCGGATCACGCCCGGCGCCTGGACCATCGCGACCGACCCGGCGGGGCGGCCGGCGGTCACCGACTACCGCCTGCTCGGCAGCGGCGGCGGGCGGGCCTGGCTGGAGCTGAGGCCGCGCACCGGCCGCACCCACCAGATCCGGGTGCATTGCGCGGCGATCGGCTGCCCCCTGCTGGGCGAGCCCTATTACGGACCCGGGCGGCAACCGCCGGGGTCGCTGCATCTGCTGGCGCGCTCGGTCTCCTTCGCGATGGCCTTCGACCGGCCGCCGGTCACCGCCGTCGCCCCGCCCCCGCCGCACATGCACGGCGCGCTGGCCGCCTGCGGCTGGACCGGCGCCGCGGCGTGACCCCGCCGTCCGTCACCGGCCGGCGTCGCTGACCCCATCCGCCAGCCAGACCATGCGGTCGAGCACCGGGTCGGCGCCGCCCAGCGCCTTGCCCTTGGGCACGACGATGCGGCCGGTGTTGTCCCGGATGGGTCCCCGGAAGACCGCCGCGTTGCCGTTGGCGAGCTGCATGCGCGCGGCGTCGGCGTGCGCCCGCGCGTCGACGGCGACGCCCGGCCCGTAGGGCGTGTTGCGCACGAAGCCGGCGCCGAACCCGCCCTGGCGGTGGCGCTTCCAGGGCTTGCCCGCGGCCACCTCCAGCACCGTCTCGGCGTAGCAGCGGCCCCAGTTCCATTCGGCCCCGGTCAGGAAGCCCTGCGGCGCCACCGCCGAGAGGTCGGTGTGGACGCCGCAGCACAGCAGGCCGGCGGCCTCCGCCACCGCGCAGACCGGGCCGGGCGCCTGGACCTGGGCTGCCAGCACGTC
>JAEZHQ010000634.1 GCA_023416455.1 Pseudomonadota bacterium
GTGTGGGCGACGGCGGCGCCGCGGGCGAGGCGCGCGAACTCCGCGGGGGTCGTCCGCTCCAGGTCGATCACCAGGCGCGGCCGGCGGCCATCCTGGGCCGGCAGCGCGTAGGCGCTGCGGACCGCCACCGGCCCATTGGTCTCGAAGACCAGGCGCCCCGCCCCGCCGTCGGCCGGGCCATAGCGGTAGCGCGCGACCAGCCCCTTCCCCGGCCGGGCGGCCCCGCCGCCGGGCCAGGCCAGATCCGGCAGGTCGACGACGACGCGGTGCGGGGCCGCCAGCAGCGACACCGTGAAGGGGATCTCGTCCGTGACCTCCAGGACGAAGCGGGTCATGCCGGGATGGATGCCGAGCCGGGCGTCGACGACGGCCGGCCGGGACTGGGCCGGCGGCGGCATGGGAAGGGCCGCCGTGGTCTGGGCCCGCGCGGACGCAAGGGGGGCGACGCCCGCCCCCAGGGCCGCCACCAGGAGCGAGCCCACCACGGCGACGACCATCGCGAGCATTCGGGGCATCCGACCCACCAGAACCGCAACAGGGTTGAGCGCCCCCACCTATAGCGTGGCGGATTCGCGCTGTTCAACGGCGCAGGCCGGAGGCTCCCCACTTGGCGGCCCGGGGTGCCGTTCCTGCAACAGGTCGCTGCCGCGAGCCGCAGCCCGGCGGCAATCCCCCCCGGTTGCCGGCCCGGCGACGATTTCGCCCAATTCCCCCGTTGTGCAAAATTTCGTGCTTGTCTATGTTAGCCATGCGACATACCGCGACCCATCAGCCTCCTCTTGCAGGGTGCTGCGGCGTCGCCCACGGGTTTCACGGCCGACCTCGATCATCGGCCAAGGCCCGCAGGGTGACGCTTTCGGGCCTTCGGTGATTGGGACGAAACCTCGAAGCCGGTGCCGGCCGTAAAGACCGGAACCCGGAGGCCGAAGTCCGACTCGTCCTGGCTGCTTCGTCAGCGCCGTTCGACGATGTTGGGGCCGGTTCCGCAGGCTTCGCACACAACGATGACGCGTCCAGGCGGCTTGTTCGTCGCGCGGGCGGCCCGGCCGCGTCATGGGGATCTTGAATGGCCAAGCGCATGCTGGTGGACGCCACGCACCCGGAGGAAACCCGGGTCGCCGTGGTCAACGGGAACAGGCTCGAAGAACTCGACTTCGAAATCGCCTCCCGCAGACAACTCAAGGGCAACATATACCTTGCGAAGGTGACCCGCGTCGAGCCGTCGCTCCAGGCGGCCTTCGTGGAGTATGGCGGAAACCGGCACGGTTTCCTGGCCTTCTCGGAAATCCATCCCGACTACTACCGCATCCCGGTGGCCGACCGGGAAGCCCTGCTGGCCGAGGAGCGCCGGCTGGAGGAGCAGGCCGAGGCCCGCGCCGAGGCCGCCGCCGACGGCGCGGTGATGGCCGAGCCGATCCGCCCGGAGCAGGTGGTGGAGGAGTTCTCGCCCATGCCCTCGCCCTACGGTGAGGACGGCGGCGATGAGGGAGCCGACTTCGACGACCGCGACGGCGGGAGCGACGGGGACGACCCGGCGGCCCGGCCGGACGCCGACGGCGAGACGGCCGCCCTGGAGGCGCCGCCGGCCGGCGGCGAGGCCGCTGCGGACGACGCCCCGGCCGAGAGCCCCGACGTCGTGGGCGGCGACGAGGTGGAGGAGGTCCACCGCCGCCGCCAGCGCCCGCTGCGCAGCTACAAGATCCAGGAGGTGGTCAAGCGCCGGCAGGTCATGCTGGTGCAGGTCACCAAGGAAGAGCGCGGCAACAAGGGGGCGGCGCTGACCACCTACCTGTCGCTGCCCGGCCGCTACTGCGTGCTGATGCCCAACACCGGCCGCGGCGGCGGGATCTCCCGCAAGATCACCAACCCGGCCGACCGCAAGCGGCTGAAGGAGATCCTCTCCGACCTGGACATTCCCGACGGCATGGCCGTCATCCTGCGCACGGCGGGGCTGGAGCGTTCCAAGCAGGAGATCAAGCGCGACCTGGAGTATCTGCTGCGCCTGTGGGACGACATCCGCGAGCAGACGCTGAAGTCCTCGGCCCCCTGCCTGATCTATGAGGAGGCCAACCTCATCAAGCGTTCGATCCGCGACCTCTACGCGGACGACATCGACGAGATCTGGGTCGAGGGCGAGGCCGGCCACCGCACCGCCAAGGACTTCATGCGGATGCTGATGCCGGGCCACGCCAAGCGCGTGCTCCAGTACCGCGACGAGACGATCCCGCTGTTCCACCGCTATCAGGTGGAAACCCAGATCGACGCCATCCACAGCCCGGTCGTGCAGCTGCGTTCCGGCGGCTACATCGTCATCAACCCGACCGAGGCCCTGGTCTCCATCGACGTCAACTCGGGCAAGTCGACGCGCGAGCGCAACATCGAGGAGACGGCCTACAAGACCAACCTCGAAGCCGCCGAGGAGGTGGCGCGCCAGCTCCGCCTGCGCGACCTGGCCGGCCTCATCGTGATCGATTTCATCGACATGGAGGAGCCGCGCAACAACGCGTCGGTGGAACGCCGCCTGAAGGAGGCGATGAAGACCGACCGGGCGCGCATCCAGCTCGGCCGCATCTCCGCCTTCGGCCTGCTCGAATTGTCGCGCCAGCGCCTGCGCCCGTCGCTGCTGGAGACCAACTTCGAGCGCTGCCCGCACTGCGCCGGCACCGGCGTCATCCGCTCGGTGGAATCGGCGGCGCTGCACGTGCTCCGCGCCATCGAGGAGGAGGGCATCCGCAAGCGCTCCTCGGAGATCACCGTCCATGTGCCGACGCGCATCGCGCTCTACATCCTGAACCAGAAGCGCGGCGAGCTGACCAAGATCGAGGAGCGCTACCGCTTCCGTGTCATGGTCCAGGCCGACGACGCGCTGATCGCCCCCGACCTGCGGCTTGAGCGGGTCAAGGCCCGCCTGCCCGAGGACGACATCCCGCTGGTCAGCGCCGACCGCGTGATGGCCGAGACCGACCGCATCCTGGCCGCCGAGCCGGAGGAGGCGGAGGTCGAGGAGGCGGAGACCGAGGTCGAGGAGGAGGAGGGCGCCGAGGCGGACGCCGCCGAGCGTGCCGACGCCAGCGGCGAGAGCGAGACCGACCGCCGGCGCCGGCGCCGACGCCGCAGGGGCCGCGGC
>JAEZHQ010000002.1 GCA_023416455.1 Pseudomonadota bacterium
TGACCCTGGCCGACCAGAACGAGGAAGGCGCCAGCCTGCTGATGCTGCAAACCCGCCAGCAGCTCGGCACCATCGCCCTCTCGCTGGCCAACCAGTCGCAGCAGTCCATCCTGCGCCTGTTCTAAGCGGCCCTGCCTCTCCTGCGAAACGGGCGCTCCCACCACGGGGAGCGCCCGTTTGGCGCGTGCCTACCGCAGCGCCGCCTCGACCAGGGCGCGGGCGTCGGCGGCCAGCGCCGCCCGCCCGCCCGCCCGGCTGTACAGCATGTGCCCGCCCTCATGGACCGTCACCAGCACCCGGTCCTCCTCGCCTTCCGGAAGCTCAAGCCGCGCGGCGATCCAGCGCGAGGCCATGTAGGGCGTCACCAGGTCGGTGCGCCCGTGCACGATCAGCACCCGCAGCGCGGGTTGCAGCGTCAGCGCCGCCTGCAGGTCGTCGAGGGCGCTCGGCTGGCCCATGCGCGGCCATTCCCAGCCTTGGCTCACGCGCTCGCTGAGCAGCCGGAACGGCACGTCGGTGCGCACCCCCAGCGGGCCGGCGACGAAGGCGGCGAAGGCGGCGGTGTAGGTGGGCACCGTCCCCTTGAGGAAGGGGTCGTAAGGGATGCGCGCCGCCGCCGGGTCGGGGTCGGGGGCGGTGAAGGTTCCGTCGTAGACGCTGGCGATGCGGCCGCGGCCGCGCAGCAGCTCGCGGGCGAAGACGCCGGCCGGGATCCGGCCGCGGTGGCGGACCACCAGCTCCTCCGGCAGGCCGGTCGTCCGCGCCACCTCGGCAAAGAAGCTCCGCGCCGCCTCGTCCAGCCGGCGGTGGTCGAGGCCGGCGACGCCGGTGAGGTAGCCGCCCAGCGCGAAGCGCTCGGCCGCCGCCGCCGCCTGCTCCGGCGTGCCCGGCACCAGCCCGTGCGCCGCCGCCGACGCCGCGTAGGCCGGCAGCTTCAGCGCCGGACCCAGCAGCCCGGAGCCGTCGCGGATGGTGGCGAAATCGACCACCGGCGACACCAGGATCAGCCCGTTGACCGCCACGCCGGTGCGCTCGATCAGCTCCCGCGCCATCTTGGCGATGCGGAAGCCGCCGTAGCTTTCGCCGACCAGGAAGGTGGGCGAGTCCCAGCGCCCGTTGCGGGTCAGCCAGAGGCGGACGATCTCGGCCATGGCACGGACGTCGGCGTCGATCCGCCAGAAACGCTTCTCGGCGTTCTCGTCCTTGCCGGTGGCGCGGCTGTAGCCGGTGCCCACCGGATCGACGAAGACGAGGTCGGTGAAGGCAAGCCAGCTGTCCGGGTTGTCCAGCAGCGGCGCCGGCGGGCGCGGCAGCGAGCCGTCGGGGTTGAAGCCCACCACCTTGGGGCCGAGCGCCCCCAGATGCAGATAGGCCGAAGCGGCGCCGGGGCCGCCGTTGAAGACGAAGGCGACCGGGCGGCGGCCCGGCTCGGCACCGTCGAGGCCGTAGGTGACGGTGAAGACACGCGCCGCCACCTCCTCCCTGGCGCCCTCGCGCAGCGGCAGGAACTCGGCGGTCGCGGTGTAAGCGAGCGGCCCGCCGGGCCGCTCCAGCCGGTGGCGGGTCACGCTGCGCCCGGCGTCGAAGGGCGCCTCGGCCTTCTCCGCCCTGGCCGGCGGCTCCGGCCGGCCGGCCGGCGGCCCGCCCGCCTCCTGGGCCGGGGCGGCACCGATCGGGGCCAGCAGCAGCGGAACGATCAGGGCGAGGGACAGGAAACGCGGCGCGGTCATGGCAGAGCCCGTGGGAGTCGGAGGGCAACGGCCCGCTATATTGCCGCCGTGCCGGGGTGCCGCAACCCCGCCCGCACGCCCTTCCTGCGGGTGTCGGCGCCTCCGGGGATCCGTTGGGCGCGGCAGAAGGTAGCGGGCGGCGTCGGTTGATAAGCGACAGCCGCCCATTTATATGCGTAAAGTGGTACTACCTTTTTCGGGCGTCATCGACCATGGAACCAGAAACCGTAAACGACCATGCCTTGGTCTGGAGCGACGACCTTGCCCTGGGCGTCGAAGAGATCGACGAGCAGCACAAGCGCTGGATCGAGCTGGTCCGGAGGTTCCAGGCCGCGGTGGCGGAGGGGCGATCGCGCGAGGAGGTCTACCGCACCCTGGCGGAAGCGGTGATCTACACCGAGTGCCACTTCGCCAGCGAACAGAACCTCATGGCGGACGCCGGCTACCCGCTCCTGCACGATCATGCCGGGCAGCACGCGCTGGCCTGGGAACGGCTGCATCTCTTCACCACCGGCGAGGTGCCGGAGGAGGACATCGCCGCCTATCTGGCGCGCTTCCTGCCGCAATGGCTGATGCTGCACATCAACTCCGCCGACCGGAAATTCGCTCGCTGGCTGAAGGCCCGCGACGGGGCGGAGCCCGCGGCGGAGCGCCGGGCACCGGTTTCCGGCCGCCTGTTCGCCGACATTCCCGTGTGATGCGGACGGCGCATGAACACGTCCATTGAGCGCCGCCGGTATGATGCCGGGGCCGGAACGTCCTGAATTCCGGCCCTGATACCCGGCCGCGGCCGCGCGCCAACAGGGGCGAGAAGCCGCCACCCGCAAACACAGCGGGGGAGGCCCGAAGGCCTCCCCCGCCCTGCCCTGCCGGGGATGGAACCGGCCGGCCTCAGCTGCAGCCCGTGGTGGAGCCGCAGGTGTCGCATTTGAGGCAGGTGCCGTTGCGCACCAGCGTCATGTTGCCGCACTCGCCGCACTGGTCGCCCTCATAGCCGCGGGCGCGGGCCTCGCGGATGCGGTCGTAGCGGTTGTCGCCGGTGCTGCCGCCATAGGCGGTGCCGGTGGCGGTGGCGGTGCCGGTGGCGGCGTGGGTCGTCGGGGCATGGCCGCCGGCGCGCGCCGTGGCGGCGGCCACCGCCGGGC
>JAEZHQ010000052.1 GCA_023416455.1 Pseudomonadota bacterium
GACCCGGCTGCCGGTTCTGGAGCGGCTCGGCGTCGCCTGACCGCCGCTCTCCCGCCTCCGCGGGCGGCGCTCTGTCCGGAAAAGGTATTACGCGCGATCGGCCCAGCCCATGTAGTTGACCTCCAGGTCGCGCGGGGCGAGCCGGAAGCTGTCGGCCAGCGGGCTGTACGTCACCCCGGTCAGCTCGCGGATCTCCAGCCCCTGCGCGCGTACGGCGGCGGCCAGCTCGGAGGGGCGCAGGAAGCGGCGCCAGTCGTGGGTGCCGCGCGGCAGCCAGCGCAGCACGTACTCCGCCCCGACGATGGCCAGGGCGAAGGACTTGGGCGTACGGTTGAGCGTGGCCAGGAACAGGACCCCGCCGGGGGCGAGCAGGGCGGCGCAGGACGCCACGAACAGCTCGACGTCGGCGACGTGCTCGATGACCTCCATGGCCACCACCACGTCGAAGCGCTCGCCCGCCGCCGCCAGGGCCTCGGCGGTGGTGGCGCGGTAGTCCACCGGCGTGCCGGTTTCGGCGGCGTGGGCGGCGGCGGTCCGGATGTTGCGCTCGGCGGCGTCGACGCCGACCACGCCGGCGCCCATGCGCGCCATCGGTTCGGCCAGCAGGCCGCCGCCGCAGCCGATGTCGACGACGCGCAGGCCGTGCAGCGGCGCCGGGGCCAGCGGGTCGCGGCCCAGCCGCCGGCAGACGGTGTCGCGGATGTAGGCCAGGCGCAGCGGGTTCAGCCGGTGCAGGGGTCGGAACTTGCCCGCCGGATCCCACCATTCCGCGGCGATGGCGGAGAAGCGGGCGATGTCCTGGGGGTCGACGGTCCCGGCGGTTCCGGCGGTCGCGGTCATGGAGCGGATTCCATAGGCTGGTTGGCGGAAACAATTGCGGGGCGAACTTGCCTCGCTGTAAGCGACAGAGTATGGATACGCCGCCCCGCGCCGGCAACGGTGGAGCGGGGGGCGCGGCAGGCCGGCATCGTTCCGGCCCAGATATGGTGTGAGGTATGGCGCGGATCGTCCTGAAGTTCGGCGGCACGTCGGTCGGCGACATCGACCGCATCAAGAACGTGGCCCGCAAGGTCGAGCAGGAAGTCAAGGCGGGCCACCAGGTGGCCGTCGTCGTCTCGGCGATGTCCGGGGTGACCAACCAGCTCGTCAAGCATTGCAACGACATCGACACGCTGCACGACGCGCGCGAGTACGACGCGATCGTGGCGTCGGGCGAGCAGGTGACCTCCGGGTTGCTGGCCATCGCGTTGCAGTCGATCGGTATTCCGGCGCGCTCCTGGCTCGGCTGGCAGATCCCGATCCGCAGCGACGACACGCACGGCAAGGCGCGCATCGTGTCCATCGACACGACCGAGCTTGAGAAGCGGATGGAGACCGGCGAGGTCGCCGTGGTCGCCGGCTTCCAGGGGGTCACCGACGACGGCCGCATCACCACGCTGGGCCGCGGCGGCTCCGACACCTCGGCGGTGGCGCTGGCGGCGGCGGTCAAGGCCGACCGCTGCGACATCTACACCGACGTCGACGGCGTCTACACCACCGACCCGCGCATCGTCAGCAAGGCCAGGAAGCTCTCCCGGATCACCTACGAGGAGATGCTGGAGCTGGCCTCGCAGGGGGCCAAGGTCCTCCAGACCCGCTCGGTCGAGATGGCCATGAACCACCGCGTGCGCGTTCAGGTTCTGTCGAGCTTCGAGGAGGCCGCCGGCAGCGCGCTTCCCGGTACCCTGGTTGTGGACGAGGACGAGATCGTGGAAAAGGAAGTTGTGAGCGGCATCGCCTACAGCCGCGACGAGGCGAAGATCACCCTCATCGGCGTCGCCGACCGCCCGGGCGTGGCGGCCGCCATCTTCGGCCCGCTGACCGACGCCGCCGTCAACGTGGACATGATCGTGCAGAACGTGTCCGAGGACGGCACCTCCACCGACCTGACCTTCACGGTCGGCAAGGCCGACGTTGCCCGCGCCGTGAAGGTGCTGGAGGACGCCAGGGCCGAGCTGAACTACCAGCGGCTGGCCTCCGACGCCAACGTGGTCAAGGTGTCGGTGATCGGCGTCGGCATGCGCAGCCACGCCGGCGTCGCCCAGCGCATGTTCAAGGCGCTGGCCGACAAGGGCATCAACATCCAGGTTATTTCCACCTCCGAGATCAAGATTTCGGTTTTGATCGCCGAGGAGTACGCGGAGCTGGCGCTGCGGGCCCTGCACAGCGCCTACGGCCTGGACGCCGCCTGAGGGCAGGAAGGGGAGAGCCGGGCATGACCGACGCCAAAACCGACGCGGCGGCGCAGGCGCGGCTCGACCGGCTGTGGGAGCGCGGGGGCGCCTTTCTCGGCACCCCCACCGCCATCATGGGCGGCGCCATGAGCTGGGTGTCGGAACGCCATCTGGTCTCGGCCATCTCCAACGCCGGCGGCTTCGGCGTCGTGGCCTGCGGCTCGATGACCCCGGACCAGCTCGCCGCCGAGATCGCGGGCACCAAGGCGCTCACCAGCCGCCCCTTCGGCGTGAACCTCATCAGCCTGCATCCCGACCTCGACCGGCTGATCGACGTCTGCCGGGAGCAGGGGGTCAGCCATGTGGTGATCGCCGGCGGCTTTCCCTCCGGCGCCACCATCCGCCGCATCAAGGACGGCGGCGCCAAGGCCATGGCCTTCGCCCCCACGCTGGTCATCGGCCGGCGCATGGTGAAGCTCGGCATCGACGCGCTGGTGATCGAGGGCACCGAGGCCGGCGGCCACATCGGCCCGGTCTCCACCACCGTGCTGGCCCAGGAGATCCTGCCCGACCTGCGCGAGGTCCCCGTCTTCGTGGCCGGAGGCATCGGCCGCGGCGAGGCCATCGTCGCCTATCTGGAGCTGGGGGCGAGCGGCGTGCAGATCGGCACGCGCTTCGCCTGCGCCACCGAATCCATCGCCCACCCGCGCTTCAAGCAGACCTTCATCCGGGCCTCGGCCCGCGACGCCCAGCCCTCGATCCAGCTCGACCCGCGCTTCCCGGTGATCCCGGTGCGCGCGCTCGCCAACGAAGGGGTGCGGCGTTTCCTGGAGTTGCAGCGCGCGGTCATCGCCAAGGTCGACGGCGGCCAGATGACCCGCGACGAGGGGCTGCTGGAGATCGAGCATTTCTGGGCCGGCGCCCTGCGCCGCGCGGTCATCGACGGGGACGTGGAGAACGGCTCGCTGATGGCCGGCCAGAGCGTCGGCATGGTCACCCGGGAGCAGCCGGTGGCGGAGATCATCGCCGACCTCCTCGTCCAGGCGCGCGGGGCGTTGGCCCAGCGCAGCGGCATGGACGCACCCGCCGTCCTGGGGGCGGCCTGACATGGGCGGGGCCGTCGACGCGGCCGCCGCCGCCACCGCGTCGCGCCGCCTTCTCGCCCGGCTTCGCGACGTCATGGCCGGGTCGGGCTCCGGGCAGGAGCGGCTCGACAAGATCGTCACGCTGATCGCCGCGGAGATGGGGGCGGATGTCTGCTCCTGCTACGTCATGCGCGCCGGCGAGGTGCTGGAGCTGTTCTCCACCGAGGGCCTGAACAAGTCGGCGGTGCACAACACCCGGTTGCGGGTGGGCGAGGGCATTGTCGGCGACATCGCCGGCCACGCGCGGCCGATCGCGCTGGACAACGCACCCTCGCACCCCAGCTTCGCCTACCGCCCGGAGACCGGCGAGGATCCCTTCCTGTCGCTGGCCGGCGTGCCGATCCTGCGCGGCGGCAAGGTGCGCGGCGTGCTGGTCATCCAGCACAAGGACCACCGGCGCTACACCGAGGAGGAGGTCGAGACCCTCCAGACCATCGCCATGGTGGTGGCCGAGCTGGTCGCCCAGGGCGAGCTGGTCAACCCTCAGGAGGTGTCCTCCACCGGCGACCCGGCGCTTTTGCCGGCGCGCCTGTCGGGCGTGGCGCTGGCCGGCGGCCTGTCCATGGGGCTGGCGGTGATCCACCGGCCGCAGCTGACCATCCGCCAGATGGTGGCGGAGGACGCCGACAGCGAGCTGGTGCGCCTGAACGCGGCGCTGGCCACCATGCACAGCGCCATCGACGACCTGCTGGCGGCGGCGGCGCTGGCCGGGCTGGGCGAGCCGCGGGACATACTGGAGACCTACCGCATGTTCGCGGAGGACCGCGGCTGGCTGTCGCGCATCCGCGAGGCGATCCGCGTCGGCCTGACCGCGGAGGCGGCGGTGCAGCAGGTGCAGAACGACACCCGCGCCCGCATGAGCCACCTGACCGATCCCTACATCCGCGAGCGCCTGCTCGACCTGGAAGACCTCACCAACCGCCTGCTCCAGCATCTGGCCGGCCGCAAGTCGGAGGCCGACGGCGGCACGCTGCCGGACGACATCGTGGTGGTGGCGCGCTCCATGGGGCCGGCGGAGCTGCTCGACTACGACCAGCGCCGCCTGCGCGGGGTGATCCTGGAGGAGGGCTCGCCCTCCAGCCATGTCTGCATCGTCGCGCGCGCGCTCAACATCCCGGTGGTCCAGGCGCCCGACGCGCTGAACCGCATCGAGCCGCTCGACCCGCTGATCGTGGACGGCGACCACGGCCAGGTCTTCGTGCGCCCGGCCGAAGACATCCAGATGGCCTTCGCCGAGAGCGTCGCGCTGCGCACCCGCAAGGAGCAGATGTACGCGCAGATCCGCGCGCTGCCCTCGCTGACCCGCGACGGCGTGCCGATCTCCATGCAGCTCAACTGCGGCCTGCTGATCGACCTGCCCCACCTCAACGCCAGCGGGGCGGAGGGGATCGGGCTCTACCGCACCGAAATCCCCTTCATGGTCCGCTCCAGCTATCCGGACGTGCGGGCGCAGACCGAGCTGTACGCCCGCATCATGGACGAGGCCGGCGACCGGCCGGTGGTCTTCCGCACGCTCGACGTCGGCGGCGACAAGGTGCTGCCCTACATCGTGGCCGGCGAGGAGGAGAATCCGGCGCTCGGCTGGCGGGCCATCCGCATCGGCCTCGACCACCCGTCGCTCCTGCGCCAGCAGCTGCGCGCCCTGCTCAACGCCGCGGCGGGCCGGCCCCTGTCGGTGATGTTCCCGATGATCGCCGAGGTGGCGGAGCTGGATGCCGCGCGCCGCCTGCTCGACCTGGAGGTGAAGCGCCTGCGGGCGCAGGGCCTGCCGCTGCCGAGCCGCCTGCGGGTCGGCATCATGATCGAGGTGCCCTCGCTGCTGTGGCAGCTGCCGGCCCTGCTGCCGCGGGTGGACTTCCTGTCGATCGGCTCCAACGACCTGGCCCAGTACATCTTCGCCAGCGACCGTGGCAACCCGCGCACGGCGACCCGCTACGACCCGCTGTCGCCGGCCATGCTGTGCCTGCTGCGGCGCCTCGTGGAGGTCTGCGGGGAAGCCGGCGTGCCGCTCAGCATCTGCGGCGAAATGGCGGGCCGGCCGCTCGACGCCATGGCGCTGATCGGCATCGGCTTCCGCACCCTGTCCATGGCCCCGCCCTCGGTCGGCCCGGTCAAGACCATGCTGCGCTCGCTCGACGTGGCGGCGCTGCGCCAGTACATGGCCGGCCTCTACCAGCGCGGCGACCACAGCCTGCGCGGCAAGCTGCGCGACTTCGCCCGCGACCACGGGGTTCTGATCTGAGGAGGCTCCGAGGAAGGGGCCGGTGCACCTTGCGGCGTTTTGTTACAACGCACCCGTGGGCGGGGCGGTACAACAGTGCTGAAATTGTGGTCATTCCCATTGCGCCGGCCCATTGGCTGGCGTACCCATGCGTGGGGGCATCCGCCTGGGGTTCCAAGCGACGGTACGGTTGACATGATGGGCAAGCGCAAGGTTCCCGACACTCTCGACGCCGTCGCCCCCGCCGCGCCCGGCGTGTCCGACCTGCTGCGCCGGACGCGCGAGAGCCTCGGCTACGAGTTGCGGGACGTGGCGGCCATGCTGCGCATCCGCTACCCGTACCTCCTGGCGATCGAATCCGGCCGCTTCGGGGATCTGCCGGGCACCACCTATGCGGCGGGCTTCCTGCGCTCCTACGCGGAGCATCTGGGCCTCGACCCCGAGGTGGTGGTGGCCCGCTACAAGGAGGAGGCCGCCGGCCAGGCGCGCAGCCAGCAGCTCTATTTCCCGACGCCCGTGCCGGAGGGCCGCGTCCCCGGCGGCACCGTCCTGCTCGGCACGCTGGTGCTGGCCGGGATCGTGTACGGCGGCTGGTACTATCTGTCGGCGACCGACCGTTCCATGGTGGACCTCGTCCCGACCCTGCCGGACCGGCTGGTGTCGCTGCTCGACACCCTGCCGTTCGGCTCGGCCGGGCAGCCGCCGGCCGCTTCCGACCCCGCGGCGCGGCCCGCCGCCCCCCGGCC